>JAFDMG010000066.1 GCA_019306045.1 Deltaproteobacteria bacterium
GCCGCCCTCAATCCCGGTCAGCGCCAGGCGGTCAGCTGCTGCCGGGGGCCGCTGCTGATCCTGGCCGGGGCCGGCAGCGGCAAGACCCGGGTCATCGTCCACCGCATCGCTTACATGATCGGGGTGGAGAAGATTCCCCCCACTGCCATCATGGCGGTGACTTTCACCAACAAGGCGGCCGGGGAGATGCGGGAGCGGGTGCGGCGGATGATCGGCCCGCTGGCCGGCGGCATCTGGATCAACACCTTTCACTCCACCTGTGCCCGGATTCTCCGGCAGCACATCGCCCGGCTGGGCTACAGCGAGCGGTTTGTCATTTACGACGACAAGGACCAGCTCAGCGTCATCAAGGAAGTCTACCAGCGCCTGAACCTGGCGGAGCAGAATTTCAAGCCGGAAGCGGCCCGGTCAGTCATCGCCGATGCCAAGAACAAGGGCCTGGAACCGGCGGCCTTCGCCAGCCGGGCGGCGACGCTGGTGGAAGAGCGGGTGGCGGCCATCTACCAGCTCTACCAGCAGCTGCTGCAGGCCAACGACGCCCTCGACTTCGGCGACCTTCACCTGCTGACCGTCAAGCTGTTCCAGGAGCATCCCGAGGTCCTGGAGCTTTTCCGGCAGCGGTTCAACTACCTGCTGGTGGACGAATACCAAGACACCAACGAAATTCAGTACCGCCTGCTGCGCCTGCTGGCTGCCGAGCACGGCAATCTTTGCGTTGTCGGCGACGACGACCAGTCGATCTACAGCTGGCGCGGCGCCCGGCTGAAGAACATCCTCGATTTCGAGGCCGACTATCCCGAGGCCAAGGTCATCCGCCTGGAGGAAAACTACCGCTCGACCCGGAACATCCTGGCGGCCGCCAACGGCGTGATCGCCTGCAACCGGGAGCGGAAGGGCAAAAACCTCTGGACCAGGAATCCCACCGGCGAGCTGCTCTCCCTTTACGTGGCCCGGGACGAGTACGACGAGGCCCGGTTTATCGTCGCCCGGATCAGGGAGAGCGGCCGCGAACTGGGTGACTGTGCCGTCTTCTACCGGACCAACGCCCAGTCCCGGGTGCTGGAGGAAACCTTCAGCCGCCAGGGGATGCCCTACGTCATCGTTGGCGGCTTCCGCTTTTACGAGCGGGCCGAGGTCAAAGACCTGCTGGCCTACCTGCGGGTGGTCAACAATGCCCGGGACAGCGTCAGCCTGCTGCGGATTATCAACGTGCCGCCCCGGGGTGTGGGCAAAAAGACGGTGGCCGACCTGAAACAGCTGGCCGCCGAGCGCGATTGTTCCCTCTGGGAGGCCGTGGTCCACTGGGCCGGCGACCCGGCCGGTGGCAGCAGCAAGGGCCGGCGGGCCCTGGCCGAGCTGGTGGAGCAGGTCGAGGACTGGCGGCGGCAGGCTGCCCCGCCCAGCGAACTTTTCCGCCAGGTGCTGGCGGGCACCGGCTACCTGGAATGGCTGCAGCGGGGGGGCAACCGGCATGCTTTCGCCGGCAAGCGGGAAAATATCGACGAGCTGCTGAATGCCATCCTGGCCTGGGAAAAGGAACAGGAACAGCCGTCCCTGGCCGCCTACCTGGAGTCGGTGGCCCTGGTCAGCGATGTCGACCGGCTGGAGGAAGGGCAGTCCCGGGTGACCCTGATGACCTTGCACAGCGCCAAGGGGCTGGAGTTCCCGGTGGTTTTCATGGCCGGTCTGGAGGAGGGCCTGTTTCCCAACCGCCAGTGCTACAACCGGCCGGCCGAGATGGAGGAGGAACGGCGGCTTTGCTACGTGGGCATGACCCGGGCCCGGGAAAAGCTCTACCTGATCGCCTGCCGCAGCCGCCAGTTCCAGGGGGTGCGCCACGGCTGCAAGCCCTCCCGCTTTCTTTTTGACATTCCCCGGGAGCTGCTGGTCCAGGAAAGCGGCGACCAGCCGGCCGGGCGCTCTTATTCCCCGGCCGCCCGCCCATCAGCCGCCCCCAGCCGCCCCCGCCGCCCGCGGCCGACCTCGGCGCCGCCGGCCGCCGCCAGCCCGGCTGCCGATGATTTTCCCGTGGGCTGCAAGGTGGTGCATGCCGTCTTCGGCCCGGGCGTGGTGGCCGCCGCCGAGGGCCAGGGCGAGAACCGAAAGCTGGTGATTATTTTCCGTGACCGGGGGCGCAAAAAGATTTCCCTCCGCCATGCCTCCCTGACCCGGGCCTAGAGTTTCTGCCGCTTGACTTTTTCCCCCTCTTGAGATACTATCACTGGCTTCATTATCACTGCTGGTAACGGGAACCCATGTTTGAATCGCTGTCGGACAAGCTGGAAGTCAGTTTCAAGAAGCTGCGCGGCCACGGCAAGTTAACCGAGGACAACATCAAGGAGGTCCTGCGGGACGTCCGCATGGTACTCCTCGAAGCTGACGTCAACTTCGTGGTGGTCAAGCAGTTCGTCAAGGCGGTCCGGGAGCGGGCCATGGGCCAGGAAGTGCTCCAGAGCCTGACCCCGGCCCAACAGTTCGTCAAGATCGTCCACGACGAGCTGGTGGCCCTGATGGGCGGCAGCGCCAGCGAGCTCGATCTTGCCAGCGCCCCGCCGGTGGCCATCCTGATGGTGGGGCTCCAGGGTTCCGGGAAAACCACCACCAGCGGCAAGCTGGCCCTGCACCTGAAAAAAAACAAGAAGCGGGTGCTGCTGGTGCCCGCCGACGTCTACCGGCCGGCCGCCATCGACCAGCTGCAAAGCCTCGGCCGGCAGATCGACGTGCCGGTGTTCCCGGCGACCACCGGCCAGGACCCGGTGGCCATCAGCCGGGCGGCGGTCAAGCAGGCCCGGGACCAGGGGCTGGACGTGGTGATTATCGACACCGCCGGCCGGCTGCATATCGACGAGACCCTGATGGCGGAACTGGAGCGGATCAAGTCCGCCGTCGAGCCCCGGGAGATTCTCCTGGTGGCTGATGCGATGACCGGTCAGGAAGCGGTGAACATCGCCAAGTCGTTCAACGACCTGCTCGACATTACCGGGGTGGTGCTCACCAAGCTGGACGGCGATGCCCGCGGCGGCGCCGCCCTTTCCATCAAGGCCGTGACCGGCAAGCCGATCAAGCTGGTGGGCGAAGGGGAAAAGCTCAACGCCCTGGACGTCTTTCACCCCGACCGGATGGCTTCCCGGATTCTGGGCATGGGCGATGTTCTCACCCTGATCGAGCGGGCCCAGGAGGTGGTCGATGAGAAAAACGCCGCCGAGATGGCCCGCAAGCTGCGGAAAAACGAGTTCAACTTCGAGGATTTTCGCCAGCAGCTGCGGCAGATCAAGAAGATGGGCTCGGTGGGCGGTCTGATGAAAATGATTCCCGGCCTGGGCAAGGTCAAGGAGTTGGCGGACAACGAGGATTATGATAAGGAACTGGTGAAGATCGAGGCGATTATCAACTCGATGACCGCCCGGGAGCGGCGGGATTACCGGCTGATCAACGGCAGCCGGCGCAAACGGATCGCCCGCGGTAGCGGCACCACGGTCCAGGATGTCAACCGGCTGCTGAAGAACTACCTGGAAATGCGGAAAATGATGAAGAAAATCAATAAAATGGGACCTAGGGGCTTGAAAAGGCTTTTCAAGTGAGCGGTCCGGAACAAGGCAAGGAGAATTGAGCGCATGGCAGTGAAAATCAGATTGACCCGCAAGGGGGCCAAGAAAAAACCCTTTTACCGGATCGTGGTTGCCGATTCCGAAGCGCCGCGTGACGGCCGTTTCATCGAGGTGGTCGGCACCTATGATCCCAAGACCGATCCCTGCACGGTGGTCCTGGAGCAGGACAAGATAGATTACTGGTTGTCCCAGGGGGCGATTCCCACGGCGGTGGTTGCCAACCTGATCAAGCGGGCGAAAAAGACGGCTGACACCCCGGCCTGAGTTGTCAACCGGCAAGCCGTTAGCCGGCCGGCGGCGAGTTTTGTCCCCCCAGGTTTTTGGCTGCTTTGCCGCGCTGGCAGAGGAGCAGATTCTAGCTGTGAGTGGAGGATGAGCCATGCTGAAAGACTTGATTGAATATCTTGCCAAGGCATTGGTCGACAACCCCGAGGAAGTGAAGGTCGTCGAAGTGGAAGGGGATAAAACCACCGTCCTTGAACTCTCGGTTGCCAAGAGTGACCTGGGCAAGGTCATCGGCCGGCAGGGCAAAACCGCCCGGGCGATGCGGACCATCCTCGGGGCGGCTTCGGCCAAGCTGGGCAAGAAGACCGTGCTGGAAATCGTCGAGTAGGGATGGCCGCAACCTGGCAGGTGCTGGGAAAGATTGTCAAGCCCCACGGCCTGCGCGGCGATCTCAAGGTCGTCTTCCTGGGGGAAAACCTGGAAAACCTGGAGCGGCCCGGGATTCACCTGCGCTTTCCCGATGGTCGCCTGCAGCCGGCGGTCATGGAGTACCGCCGGCCGGTCAAGGGCGGCCACCTTTTTCGCCTGGCCGGCTGTGACAGCATTGCCGAAGCCGAAAAGCTGGTGCCGGCCGAGGTGGTCATCAGGGCGGCCGACCTGCCGCCCCTGCCGCCCGGGGAATATTACCATTTCCAGCTGCTGGGCCTGCGGGTCCGGGATGCGGCCGGCGAGGATCTGGGAATGCTGGCGGAAATTATCGCGACCGGCGGCCACGATGTTTATGTAATTCGCCACCCCGAAGCCGGGGAACTGCTGGTGCCGGCGGTGGCGGCGTTCATTGTCAGGATAGATCTGGAGGCGGGGGAGATGGTTGTCGACCGTCACCTGCTGCAGGAGGGATAAAGCGTTTGCGCCTTGACGTGGTGACCATTTTCCCCGAGATGTTCGTCTCGCCCTTCGCCGCCAGTATCATGCGGCGGGCCATCGACCGGGGGCTGGTGGACCTGCGGGTTCACAACCTGCGGGATTACTGCCATGACCGCCACCGGGTGGTGGACGACTATCCCTACGGCGGCGGCGCCGGCATGGTCATGCGTCCCGAGCCGGCCGTCCGGGCCATTGAGGAACTGAAAAAAGAGGACGGCGAGGCGGTGGTGATCATGACCTCCGCCGCCGGCGAGCGGTTCACCCAGGAACTGGCCGCCGAACTGGCCGCCCGGCCGCGGCTGCTCTTTTTCTGCGGCCATTACGAAGGGGTGGACGAGCGGGTCAGCGCTTATGTCGACCGGGAGATCAGCATCGGCGACTATGTGCTGACCGGGGGCGAGCTGCCGGCCATGGTGATTATCGACGCCGTGGTCCGTTTGCTGCCCGGGGTGCTGGGCTCCGCCGATTCCCTGGCGGAGGAAAGTTTTTCCCCGCTGCTGGAATACCCCCATTACACCCGGCCGGCCGAATTTGCCGGCCGGCGGGTGCCGGAGATTCTGCTTTCCGGCCACCATCGGAAAATCCGCGAGTGGCGGCGCCGGCAGGCCCTCTGGCGCACTTTCTGCCGGCGGCCCGAGCTGCTGGCGGCGGCCGAGCTGACGCCGGCGGAAGAGGAACTGGTGGCCAGCTGGCGGCGGGCAGAGGAAGAGGGGCGGTGAGCTGCCCGGCGGTGCTTTACCCGGTACTGGTTCATTACCCGGTGGTGGACCGGGAAGGGCGGGAGATCACCGCGGCGGTAACCAACCTGGATATCCACGACCTGGCCCGGATGGCGGTGACCTACACCACCGGGGCGGTGTGGATCGTCACGCCGCTGGCGGCCCAGCGGCAGCTGGTGGGCGAGATCATCCGTCACTGGACCGTCGGCCGCGGGGGACGGGTCAACCCGGACCGCCGGGCGGCCCTGATGAAGATCCGGGTGGCCGCCGACCTGGAAGAGGTGGCTGCGGTCCTGGAACGGGAGGAGAACCGGCCGGTTTACCAGGTGGCCACCAGCGCCGCGGCCGGCGAGACCGTCACCAGTTACCGCCGTCTGCGGCGGTTGCTGGCGGGAGGGCCGGGCAGCTATCTGCTGCTTTTCGGCACCGCCTGGGGGTTGAGCCGGCGGCTGCTGGCGGCGGCGGATTACCGGTTGCCACCCATCAGGCCGGCGGCGGTTTACAACCACCTGCCGGTGCGGGCGGCGGCGGCAATTGTTCTGGACCGCCTGCTGGCCCCGGCAGAGCGGGGCTGGCTGCCGACTGGTCGCCCGGACTATGAGTTGCAAGCCAATGAAGAGGAACATTCTTATTCTATAGTCGAAGGAGAACAGGAAAATGAATCAGATCCAACAGATTGAACAGGATTTTCTGCGCCTGGACATTCCCCAGTTCAAGGCTGGCGATACGGTGAAAGTCCACGTCAAGATCCGCGAAGGGGAGAAGGAGAGAATCCAGGTTTTTCAGGGGTTTGTCCTCCGCCGCCAGGGCGAGTCCAACCGGGAGACGTTCACCGTCCGCAAGGTTTCCGCCGGCATCGGGGTGGAAAGGACCTTTCCGGTTCACTCCCCGATGATCGACAAGATCGAGCTGGTGGCCCGGGGGCGGGTCCGGCGGGCGAAGCTTTATTACATGCGGGCCCTCAAGGGCAAGGCCGCCCGGATCAGAACCATTCGCTGACGCCCGCGTTTTGCCGGGAGGAATTTTGTCGCTGTCGCACGGTGGAGATGGCTGATGGCGTCCGCTTCGCGCAGTCTGCAGCTGAGTTGGCACCGCCGGGGGTACCGTCTGATCGCCGGTATCGACGAGGCCGGTCGGGGACCGCTTGCCGGCCCGGTGGTGGCGGCGGCCGTGGTGGTGGCGCCCGGCGATGACCTCGAGGGTGTCAACGATTCCAAGGCCCTTTCCTCAACCCGGAGGGAAGGGCTTTTTCGTCAGCTGGTCGGCCGGGTCCATGCCTACGGCCTGGCCGTCGTTTCCCCGGCCGTTATCGACGAGATCAATATTCTCCAGGCCACCCTGCTGGCCATGGGACGGGCCCTGCTGGCCACCCGGGTCGATCCGGACCTGGTGGTGGTTGACGGCCGGCAGCGGCTGCCCTATCCCTGCTGCCAGTATGCCCTGGTGCGGGGCGACGCCCGCTGCCAGGCGGTGGCCGCCGCTTCGATCATGGCCAAGGTGGTTCGGGACCGGCTGATGCTCCATTACCACCGCCGCTACCCGGAATATGATTTCCAGCGGCACAAGGGATACGGTACCCGGCAACATCGCCAGGCGGTGCTGGCCCATGGCCGCTGTCCCATCCACCGGTGCAGCTTTCGGGTGGCCTGATGGCCGTTGACCGCCGCCGACAGGTGCTGGGACGCTGGGGAGAGGAACAGGCGGCCGCCTACCTGGAAGCGCGGGGGCTGCGGCTGCTCCGGCGCAACTACCGCTGTCCCCGCGGCGAGATCGACCTGGTGGCCGTTGACGGCAAGGTGCTGGTCTTCTGCGAGGTGAAAACCCGGCGGTCCGCCGCTTACGGTTTGCCCCAGGAGGCCGTCGGCCGGGCGAAACAGCAGCAGATCATCCGGGTGGCTTCCTGGTACCTGCAGGAGCACGGCTGGCAGGGGGAGGTTCGCTTCGACGTGGTGGCGGTGACCGGCACCGGCCGCGGGCAGGCGGAAATCACCTGGCTGCCGGCCGCTTTTACCACCTGAAGGGGGGGAATGATGGACGAAGACAAGGGCCGGCAAGCGGACCGGGAAGCCGCCGAGGAGGCCGCCGACGGGCAGGAGCCGCTGGCCGAGGAACTCAGCCAGGACCAGTGGACGCACGAGCTGCTGGCCGAGGTGGACGGCGAGCTGGACCAGGTGACCGCCCAGCTGCGGGAATCATACCGCAAACTGGGGGCGGGCCTGGAAAAACTGGAACAGGAACTGGCCGCCGCCCTGGAGGCCGGCGACGAAATGAAATACCAGGCCGCCCTGATCAAGAAGAACCTGGTGCTTGAACGGCTG
>JAFDMG010000067.1 GCA_019306045.1 Deltaproteobacteria bacterium
TTGGCGCACAGCTTCCCGCCGGCAACGGGATGCTCGTGGTTGCCCAGCAGCATGACGATGCGGTCCCCTTCCCGGTAGGTGGTCAGACCACAATGGTTTTCGCAGAGGGAACAGGCGGTCGGCCGGGGATTGCGGTATTTCTTGGTTACCTTGGCCGATTGTTCATTCCAGGGTTTGCGCCTCTTGGCCGCCAGCTGCAAACGATCCGGCAAAACCAGGGAGGCACCGCTGAAGGCACCGAGCTGGATGAATTTTCTCCGATCAACTTTCACCGATTTCTCCTCAATTAGACGCTACATCAGGGGCAGCACCTGGCCGCCGTAAACCGTCACGATCCGCATGGCCAGGATGCCGATCATGTTCATGATCGCCGCCAGGACCAGCAGGTAATAATTGTTTCTCAGTTTGGGCACCATGACAATGATCATCGGGATGATCTTGCCGATCAGGTTCTCCACCACCACGAAGCCGAAAGCCATTTTGCCGAACAGCATGAAGTGGGCCACCTCCTGGCCTTCCAGCCGGGAGTAAAGGAGGATGCTGTAGTCGCAGAAAACCAGGAAGAGGTCGACCACCAGCAGCCAGCCGAGCAGCTTGGCCAGGCCGTCGATGATTTCGCGGTTGATCTGCTTCTCCTTGGTGAAGTAGCGGTCGCGGATCATGATCAGCAGGATCATCATCGAGATGCCGGAAACCATGGCCGAAAAGAGAAAGACGATCGGCATCAGGCCGGTGTTCCAGTAATCCCGGGCAATACCCAGGGCCAGGATCCAGCCGGTGTAGCCGTGGACGGCCAAGGCCAGCGGAATACCGAGCAGGCCGAAGAACTTGGTCCACTTCTTGTTGTCCCTGAACATGAAAATGCCGTAGATGATCGAGTTCAGGGGATAGAGGACCAGGAGAAAGGCACCGTAGGAAATAGCCGACGTCGGGTTCAGGTAGACGAAGTTGTGCCACAGGGACTTGACCGGCCAGGCGACCTGCATGAGCAGAAACTGGGGCGCCGCCAGCAGGAGGAGGACGGCCACCACCACGCCCATTTTACTGGCCGCCTTGAACTTTTCAAAGCCGAAGCCGTAGGAGAGGGTGGAAATCATGAAAGAACCAGCGCTGAGCCCGGTGAGGTAGAAATAGTATGAGATCATGAACGCCAGGGTCGTCTGGTAATGGACATCGTAGACTATTTTTCCCATACTAGTTTCACCTCCCGCTTGATTTCCATGGTCGCCTGATCCAGGCCGATGTAATACACGTGCGGGTCCGTCCCCATGTCCACTTTCAGGGCCTGCACCGGTTTTTTCGCCACCAGCCGGGCAACCTCGGAATGGGGATCGTGCAGGTCGCCGAAAATCCGCGCCGAGGTCGGGCAGGCCTCGACGCAGGCCGGCTGCAGGCCGGCGTCCACCCGGTGATGACAGAAATCACACTTGTCGAGAATTCCCTTCTGGGGATGGATATAACGCACCTCGTAGGGGCAGGCCGACATGCAGTAGCGGCAGCCGACGCACAGGTGGGGATCGACCATGACAATGCCGTCCTCCCGCCGGTAAGAGGCATGCACCGGGCAGACCTTGACGCAGACCGGATTCTCGCAGTGGTTGCACAGGGTCGGGCGAAAAGAGCGGACGACATTGGGATAGCGGCCCTTTTCGATCTCCTTTACCCAGCTGCGCCACATGCCGAGGGGCACGTCGTTCTGAACTTTGCAGGCGATCTCGCAGGTGTGGCAGCCGATGCACCGGTCGAGATCGATCACCATCCCCCAGCGGGGCAGCTTATCGTTTTGTTTTTCCTTTTTGGCCGTGGACATGAACACCTACCTCGGTAGCTTGGGCAGTTTTATTTTTCGTCTTCCTCTTCCTGCTGCTGGTAGTAGCGGCCGATGCGGCGCAGGCCGGCATACAGCCCCCAGGTGGCCAGGAGCAGAACGAGAACGGAAAACAGGATGCCGTAGAAGTTGCGCAGCAGCCAGATGGAATGCTGCTGGTCGTAATTGGGAAAAAGGTGGAAACGGCCGAACATCAGCCCTGCCGGCTGCACTTTCTGCTGGTGGCATTTCCGGCACGGGGCCTTGGTCAGCTCTTTTTCCCCGTGGGCGGCGTCCCCCTGGTGGCAGTCGAGACAGGCCGTCCGGGAGTAGCTGTAGGTCAAGTCGGCCTTGCGGTGGGCCTGGACCCGGAAAGTCGCCAGACGGGTGAACAACCCCCGTGGCCGGCGCTCCGGATGGCACCGGGAGCAGGTCTGCTGCAGATGGGCGGCATTGACGGTGGAAGCCGCTTTTTTCGCCGCCATCGGGTAGTGGATGGTGTGGCAGTCGTAGCAGTTGGGAGCGTTCTCCTTGCCGGCCAGCAGAGCCTTGCCGTGGACACTGGCGAGGAAATGTTCGCCGACCATCTTCTTCTCCGGGATCTTGATCCCCTTGCGCCGCAGCTTTTCCCGAACCTTGTACGGGTCATAGGCTTCAACCTGCGAATGGCAGGTCAGGCAGGTAACCTGCCGGTAGCCGGTCCGCAGGTGGGTCTTGTTGTCGGCCTTGATATGGCAGTCGAGACAGGCAAGCTTCTGGCCGTGGAGCGTTTTCATGAACCGGGCCTTGTCAATGAACAGCGACCGCATCTCGCCCCCGAGGCCGCCGGCCGCCAGGTTGGTCTCCTTGTGACATTTGAAACAGTCGTCATTCGTCAGGGCCATCACCGGGCCGGCCGCCAACAGGATCAGCCAGACAGCAAACGTGATCATCACCAGCCACCGGCCCCGCTTTTTCACCGCGACCACCATCTTTTTCTCCACTCCGCCGATTGTCAGCTCAGGAACATTCATTTTTCTCTGACCGCTCCCCCTCAGTTCAGGGCTTTTTCCACCATTTCAATCAGGTCGTAAACCTTGACCTCTTCCTCCCGGCCATGGGTTTTCAGACCGTCTTCAAACATGACCATGCAGAAAGGACAGGCGGTGACGGCCATCTGGGGCTCCTTCTCCAGGGCCTGGGCCACCCGCACGTCATTGATCCGCTGTCCCAGGGTTTCTTCCATCCACATGCGGCCGCCGCCGGCGCCGCAGCAGAAGCCGCGCTTGTGGTGGCGGTCCATCTCCACCAGCTGCAGGCCGGGGATCTCCCCGAGCACGGCCCGGGGCTGGTCGTAGATTTCGTTGTAGCGGCCCAGGTAGCAGGAATCATGGTAGGTGGCCTTGAAAGGCAGCGGCCGGTTGAGGGCCAGGCGGCCGCTGACCACGAGTTCGTGCAGATATTCCGCGTGGTGGAGAACCTCGTAGTGGCCGCCGAACTGCTGGTAATCCTTCTTCAGGGTATTGTAGCCGTGGGGACACATAACGACGATTTTCTTGACCCCGTAGCCGTTCATGATCTCGACATTCTCCATGGCCAGCATCTGGAAAAGGTACTCGTTGCCCAGCTTGCGGGCCGAGTCGCCGCAGCATTTCTCCTCGGTGCCCAGGATGCCGAACTTGACCCCGGCCCGCTGGAGAACCTTGACGAAGGAGGTGGCCACCTTCTTGTAACGGTCGTCGAAGGAGCCGGCGCAGCCGACCCAGAGCAGAATCTCGACGTCGCTGTCCTCGGCCAGGGTCTTCACCCCCAGATCCTTGCACCAGTTGGCCCGGTCGGCCCAGCCGATTCCCCAGGGATTGCTGTTGTTCTCCATGTTCTTGAACACGGTCTGCACCTCGGCGGGAAAACTGCTCTCCATCAGCACCAGGTTCCGCCGCAGGTCGACGACCTTGTCGATCTGTTCCACATACATGGGACAGACTTCCATGCAGGCCCGGCAGGTGGTGCAGGACCAGATCTCGTCCTCGGTCAGGTAGGAGCCGATCAGCGGCTTGTCGTCGTCGGGAATCCCCCAGGTCAGGTCCTCGCCCTTTTCCTTGAGCTGCTTGACCGTTTTGGCCTTGTCATACAGGCAGCTGCGGATGTCCTGAACCAGCTTCTTGGGGGACAGGGGCTTTTCCGTCAGGTAGGCGGGGCAGTTGTCCTGGCAGCGGCCGCAACGGATGCAGGCATCGCTGTCCATCAGCTGCTTCCAGGTGAACTGGTGGACATGGGCAACCCCGAAGCTCTCGGCGTTTTCAATGTCCAGGGCCGTCAGCACGCCCTTCGGCTCCAGGTTGCGGTAATAGTTGTTCAGGGTGCCGGTCACCAGGTGCAGCAGCTTGGTAAACGGCAGGGTTCCCAGGAGGGCGATGACGGCGTAGAAATGCAGCCGCCAGAACCAGCGGATGGCGCCGGCGTCAAAGGGGGTGCCGAAAGCGCTGAAAACCCAGGCGAAGGCACTGCCGATGGGGGCGAAAGCAGCGCCGCCCTGGTTGACCACCGCCAGCCGGAAGCCCTCGACCATGAAGCCGCTGAGGAAGATGAACGCCAACCAGACCAGCAGAACGCCGTCTTCGCTGCCCCGGTTGTCAAGGCGGTCGAGGCCGAGGCCGTAACGGCGGTAGACGGCGATCATGATGCCGATCAGGGCCAGACCGCCGACGAGATCAAGGATCAGGGAAATCAGCCCGGCGGCCGCGGGGCTGAGGGTGAAAAAAAAGCCCTGGGCGAAAACCACCATGGTAAAGGGAATGAGAAAGCCGAAAAAAATGAACAGGTGCATCAGCCCGGGCACCCCCTCCTCCAACAGCCGATCATGGCCAAAGACGGAGGCAAACATCAGGGCAAAACGCTGCGCCCGGTTGCCGGAACGATCCTCCGGCTCGCCGATACGCCAAATGGACCATCTCCTGCTGATACCGTAGAGCAGCAGCCCGGTGAAAAAAAGCAGGACCAGCACATCCATAGAATTCAGCATAACCCGATTCCCTTCACAAACGCTTTTTTACAACTCTCAATTCAACCGACCCCAGTCAGGCCCCGTAGAAGCATAGCAAAATTCAAGCCAACCTTAAGGGAAAACCAGCCGCGGCCCTTGTTAATGAATGCTCATTCAGGCAAATGAATAGCTCCATTAGCATGAACAAATCGTAAATGTCAAGCTTTTGTATACATAAGCTGCCGGGCGGCGCCGGCCGCCTTGGGCAGTTAACGTCAACTGTAAAAGCCCCTAGTTCATTTTTTAACAACGAATAACCGCAAGCGTCGTGTCAAATATCACAAGGGTGGGTGCCTGTCAAGATTTTTCCAAGGTTTTCAGCCGGGGAAAATCGGGCGGCTCCCGGAAAAAAAGGCGGCTTGTGATCAACACTGAAAACTCGGAACCGCCACTTCCCGCCGCTGAAAAAAAATAAAAAAAAGACGACCGCTGACCGCGGTCGTCGGCTCCGCCCCCAGTTGAGCGATTAAATTCTACCATCAAGGGGCAAAATTCAACATAAAAAGGATGGGCGCCGCTGCTACTGATGCTCGGGGCGCAGGAGGTCGAAAACCGTTTTGACCGGGTTGAAGGTGGCGGCCGGCACCTCGACAAAAACGGTATTCCAATCGGCCATCGCCCCATTCCAGAGCCCCGGGTGCTCCAAGGCTTTCAGCTCCTGGCCGTCCTTGGACTTGCGGGTAATCAGGCCGGCCCGGGGATCGGTGAATTTTGCCAGGTCAAAAGGCCGGCCCCGGTAGTCCCGCAGGCCGCAGACCAGGTCGACGGGGTTGAAATGAGTGGCCTGCTCCCAGATTTGCCGCTGTTCCTCGTTCTCCATCGCTACCTGGGCCGATTCGACGATCTGCTTGCCGCCCAGGTGCCGGCCCGGCCGCACCCAGAAAGGACCGCCGCCGGGGTGCCCCTCGTTTTTCACCATGGCGCAGACCCGCAGCGGCCGATCGAGCCGGGAACGCCAGTAAGCGGCCTGCTGCGACGGCGAAGCCGCCGCGGCCGGCGGCTTCAGGTCCAGGCTGGCGGCGGCGAAAGCGGCAATCTCCGCCAGCAGCGGCGCCGGGTCGGCAGCGGCGGCCGCGCTTTCGTCCAGCCGGCGGAGGTAGGAGAAAATCTTTTCCTGCAGTTCCACCAGGCAGCCGCCAAGCGCTTTCTCGTAGCGGCAGATCAGCGGCTTCAGGCGGTCGGGAACGACGTTGTCGATGTTCTTGATGAAAACGAGGTCGCCCTGGAGATTATTGAGGTTGACCAGCAGGGCGCCGTGGCCGCCGGGACGGAAAACCAGGGAACCGTCGGGATTGCGGCAGGGCTGATTGTCGTGGTCGACGGCGATGGTGTCGGTGGCCGGATCCTGGACGGAGAAATCAACCATGAACTCGGCGCCGTCCCGGGAGAGGGAGCGGAGAACCTGCTCGCGGTGCTGTTCAAACAACCGGCGGTGGGCGGCGGCGACGGTGAAATGGAGGCGGCAGCGGCCGTTCCGGTCCCGGAGATAGAACAGGGCCTCCACCAGGTGCTCGATGAAGGGGGTCCGGACGTGGTCCGGGTAGCGGTGGAAGGCGATCAGGCCCTTAGGCATCCCGGCCAGGTTGAGACCCTTTTCGGCCAGCAGGTATTCCACCACCTGGTAGCAGCGGCCGTCCTCGAGCATCTCTTCCAGCTTTTTCCCCTCCCGGGCCAAACCGGCCCGCAGCTGGTCGTAGAAAGCGAAACGGTCCAGCTGGGTGAACATCTTGGGGATCTCGGCATATTCGGGGTCGTTGAGCACCTCTTCCATCGACACCGGCCGCCCTCCCCGGCCGTGCTTGGCATAACAGGAAACCAGCAGCTGGAACATCCGGCTGGCGGCCCCGGAAGCCGGCACGAACTTCATTGCCCGGCCCGGGTCCGCTCCCCGGGCGGCATACAGATCTCCCAGCCGGTCGATTTCATCCTCGCCCAAGCGAAGAATGCCGTCGCCGACCGTGCAGGGGCGGTCCAGGTCAATCGGCTCGATGCCCCGGCGAAAAATTTCCAGCTGGGCCTCCACCTGGGCCACCGTCAGGCCGTGTTTTTCGATCTGTTCGATATCCGCGGGGGAAAAAACTTGGGCACCCGTCATGATCGTCAACTCCACCGGGTCCGGCAGTGCCGGCCCTTGGCTGTTTCTCCGGGCGGAACCGGTCGTGGTCCGCCGAACTGCCGCATAATCTCACAACCCAAAAAGGGTTTCAAGCAAAAAAAGCCATGTCGAAATCCCGGCGGCCGCCGCCTTGACGGCCGCCGGCGACTTTGCCAGTTAACTGGAAAAATAGATTGATTTTTCCCCGGCGCATCTGTTAATTAGCATTGAACCGGCAAGCCGGAAGGAGAAGGCGCCGGCTAAACGGCCTTGCCGGCCGGCCGCTGCCGCCATTGGCAGCCTGCCGGCGGCCACGGAAACACAACCACGGTCAATAAAACCACGATTTAATTTTCAACCAAAGGAGCAAGCCATGAAAAAACCACTATGGACGCCGTCAGCCGAGCGGATTGCCGACGCCAACATCACCCGCTACATGCGCTACCTGGAAAACCAGTGGCAGCGGCGGTTCACCACTTACGACGAACTCTATCAATGGTCGGTCGAGGAAAGGGCCGACTTCTGGGAAAGCGTCTGGGATTTCACCGGCATCATCGCCTCCAAGAAATATGACCAGGTGCTGGTGGACGGCCACCTGATGCCGGGTTCCAAATGGTTCGTCGGCGCCCGGCTCAATTTCGCCGAAAACCTGCTGCGCTACCGGGACCAGCGGGTGGCCCTGGTTTTCAAGGGCGAACAGCAGGAGCCGGTGCGCCTCACTTACGCC
>JAFDMG010000068.1 GCA_019306045.1 Deltaproteobacteria bacterium
CCGAACCCACCCGCCAAACACGACCGCAGAAGGGAAAAACCCATGTCCGACAATCTGCAGCGGGAAAACCGCTGCCAGGCCGAGCGGCTCGACTATCTTCTCTACCTCGACGACCCCGACTACCGCCGGCCGGTGCCCGGACTGCCGGCGGCCGCCCGACAGCGCCTGCGGCGGCGGCTGGAATTCCTTTACGGCCCGGAGAAGGCCGGCCGCTGGCTGCCGGAAATCGAGCGGCTGCTGCGGGTCCACCAGGCGCACAAGACCGCCGAAATCACGGCGTTGGAAAGAACCTTCGATCCCGAACAAAGGTTCAGTGAACGGGATGTGGCCCTGATCACCTACGGCGACCTGCTGAAAACCAGGCATCACTCTCCCCTGGCCGGCCTGGCTGCCTTTCTGGACGCCCACACCCGGCTGCGGCAGGTGATCAACATCCTGCACATCCTGCCTTTCTTTCCCTATTCCTCCGACCGGGGTTTTTCGGTCACCGATTTTCGCACCGTTGACCCGCACCTGGGTTCCTGGCGGGACATCGCCGCCATGACCGGCAAATACCGCCTGATGTTCGACGGCGTTTTCAACCACATCTCGGCCCGGAGCCGGGCCTTCAAGGAGATGCTGAACGGCAACCCGCGATTCCGGGACCTGGTCATTTATTTTCGCTCGCCGGACGAATTGACTCCCGAGCAGCGGCAGCTCATCGTCCGCCCCCGCACCTCGGACCTCCTCACCAGGTTCGACGCCCTCGATGGTCCCCTCTGGGTCTGGACCACCTTTTCCCCCGACCAGGTCGACCTCAATTTCAAGAATCCCGCCGTCCTCGCCGCCATGATCGATACCCTGCTGCTCTATGTCCGCAAAGGGGCCAACCTGGTCCGCCTCGACGCCGTCACCTACCTGTGGGCGGAGCCGGGAACCCCGTCGGTCCACCTGGAACAGACCCACGAAATCATCAGGCTTTTGCGGGACATTCTCGACCTGGCGGCCCCCAATGTCGCCCTGGTAACCGAAACCAACGTGCCCCACCAGGACAACATCGCCTATTTCGGCAACGGCACCGACGAAGCCCAAATGGTCTACAACTTCACCCTGCCGCCCCTGGTGCTCCACGCCTTCTACCGGGAAGACGCAACGGCGCTTTCCCGCTGGGCCGCCAACTTGGAATACCCTTCCCGGCAGGCCACCTTTTTCAACATCCTCGACACCCACGACGGCATCGGCCTCATGGGGGTCAAGGACATCCTGCCGCCGGCGGAAATTGACTTCCTGGTGTCCCGGGCCACCGCCAGCGGCGCTTTCATCTCCTACCGCAGCCTTGGCGACGGCGACCGGGAACCCTACGAGATCAACAGCACCTGGTTCAGCGCCCTCAACGGCGGCCGCCGGCATGACAGCCTGGAGCTGCAGGCCCGGCGCTTCGTCGCCTCCCGCAGCCTTGCCCTGGCCCTGCGCGGCGTTCCGGGAATCTATTTTCACGGGCTGATCGGCAGCGAAAACCGGCCGGAGGTGGTCGAGGAAACCGGCAGCAAACGTGACATCAACCGGGTAATGATCGACGAGAAAGAGCTGCTGGCCGCGGCGGCAAACCCGGATTCGCGGCTGATGCTGATCGTCGGCCGCCTGCTGCCCCTCCTGCAGCTGCGGACCGCCAACGAGGCCTTCCACCCCAATGCCGACCAGCAGGTCCTGGAACTTGCCCGCGAGGTCTTCGCCCTGCGGCGAACGCCGATGGCCGGCGACCGGCCGGTGCTGGCACTCACCAACGTCGCCAGCCGCGCCTGCAAGCTGCGGATCCCCCGGTCCGAGCTCGGGGAGGCGGCTGACGCCACCTGGGTGGACCTGGTGGACGGCCGCCGCCACCGGCCCACGGCCGCCGGCCTGGCACTGACACTGGCCCCTTACGCCGTCGCCTGGCTGACGCCGGCGGCCGGCTGACGGCTTCCTGTTGACAAACATACCCGAATAAAGTACTTACTTTTGGCCGGCAAAGCTGCCGAACCGCTGACAACCCTGCCGGTGCGGGGACTTCCCCGCCCCGGCCGCAGCACCCGCCGGAGAAACCATACCCAGGTTATTGCCGCTGATGTTTTCTTGGAATCTGATCAACATTTTCAAAGGCGGACCGCGCAATATCCGGCAGCAGCTGCTGCGGGACATCATGCTGCTGGTCTGCGCCATCATCGTGGTGCTGTTCGTCATCGGCTACTACCTGGGGGGCAACCTTCGCCGGCAGGCTTCGGCGGCCATCATCACCGACACCAGCGTCCTGGTCAAAAAGAAATTCTACAGCTTTACCGAGCCGGTGGAGAACTACCTCACCATCGGCTACCTGTGGGGCAAGAGCGGCCTGCTGACCTCCCTCGAAGCCCCGGAGCTGTGCCAGATCTTCATTCCCATGCTTTCCACCCACTCTTACATTGCCGCGGTGTCCATCGCCGACAGCCGCGGCAACGAGTTTTTCCTCAAGCGGGACGGCGACCAGTGGCTCACCCGGCATTCGGCGGTCGTCAACGGCAAGCGCCTCGGCCACTGGCAGGAGTGGCTGGACGCCGGCCAGCCCTTGAAAAGCTGGGACCAGGAAACCAACTATGATCCCCGGCAGCGCCCCTGGTTCCGCCAGACCCTGAACCGGAAACCAGGCACCATCCACTGGACCGATCCCTACCACTTCTTCTCTTCCGACAAGCAGGGGGTCACCGCTTCCATCGCCTGGCACGATCCCCGCAGCAACGTCTTTTCGGTGATGGCCTTCGATCTCCTGGAGGACGACCTGCTGGCGTTTCTCAACGGCCTGGCCACCGGCGACCGGGGACATATCATCCTCCTGGCCCGGGACGGCTCCATCATCGTTCACAACCGCTCCAACCGCCTGCGGCGCATCGAGGACAGTCCCGCCGTGATCGCCGCCATCAAGCACTGGCGGAACAAGAAACAGCAAAAGATCGAGGTTTTCGAATTTTCGGTCGGCGGCCGGACATGGTGGGCGGGATTCTCACCCCTCAAGGAAGACAAACTCTCGGCCTGGATCGCGATCATTGTCCCGGAAAACGAGATCATGGGCAGCGTCAAGAAACAGTGGTTCCGGATCACGGCGGCCGCCACCCTGGTCCTGATCATCGGCGTCATTCTGGCCCTGTTCCTGGTGCGCAAATACAGCTACCAGCTGCGGGACCTGCCCCGGCAGAAGATTCACGAACACAACTTTGCCGAGGAGCTGCAGTCGCTGATCGCCGCCGGTGAGAGCCCGAGCCTGGAGTTCAAGTCGACGATCAGGAAGAACCTCAAAACCGGCAAGCACGGCAAGGAGATTGAACTGGCCTGGCTGAAAACGGTGGTGGCCTTCATGAACTCCGACGGCGGCATCCTGCTGCTCGGGGTCAACGACCAGGGGGAGATCACCGGCATCGAGGCGGATGAATTCGACAACGAGGACCGCTGCCGGCTGCACTGCAAAAATCTGATTAACAACCACATCGGGCCGGAGTTTTCCCGTTTCATCCACCTGAAAATCCATCACCTGCAGGGGAAGACCTTGGTGGTCATCGAGTGCGAGCGGGTCCGGCGGCCGGTCTTTCTCACCGTGGGCAAGAACGAGGATTTCTTTGTCCGTTCCGGCCCGTCAAGCATCAAGCTCACCATGAGCCAGATGGTGGACTACCTCAACGAACGCCGTTGAGTCCGGGCCGGCGGCGGCGGAAAAACCTGTTGACAAAGACGAATAATTCCGTGTAGAAACGGTGAAAATTGCGCGGTACCATGGGCGGGGTTAACTCAGTTGGTAGAGTGTCAGCTTCCCAAGCTGAAAGTCGCGGGTTCGAATCCCGTACCCCGCTCCAAACAGACCGCCGATTACTTGCCGCAAGGCCAACGGGCAAACGGCCGGGGACAACCCCGGCCGTTTTTTTTTGCTGTTTTGGCGTCGCCGGCGGCCGCCAGGCCGCGCCGGCGCTCAAACCATGGCGTTGAAGCCGGTAAGTTCCCGGCCGATCATCAGCTGGTGCATCTCGCTGGTGCCGCCGAGGATGGTACTCAGCACCGCGTCCCGGTAGTGGTGTTCCAGGGGATACTCGTCGCTGCAGCCGTAGGCGCCGTGCAGGCGGATGGCCGCGGCCGCCGCCCGCACCGCCAGCTCCGAGGCCAGCCACTTGACCGCCGAGAGCTCCTTGCCGTGGGGCTGCCCCCGGTCTTTCAGATCGGCGGCGTAGTAAAGCTGCCAGCGGAGGCTGCTGATCTCGGCATACAGCCGGGCAATGGTTTCCTGGACCAGCTGGAAGCCGCCGATCGGCCGGCCGAACTGCTGCCGCTCCCGGGAATACCTGATCGCCGCGTCGAGGCAGCCCTGGGCCATTCCCAGGGCCCCGGCGGCAATGAAAACCCGGGCTGTGTCGATGCCGTGGAAAGCGGCATGCAGCCCCCGGCCGACCCGGCCGACGACGTTGGCCGCCGGCACCCGGCAGTCACTGAAAGCCAGGTTGACCAAATCGCCGCTGCGGCCGCCCACCAGGCGCACCGTTTCCCGGGTAATTCCCGGCGCCCGCGCGTCCACCAGCAGCAGCACCATCCCCTTGGCTTTCAGCTGGCGGTCCGTCTGGGCCAGCACCAGGAGATAATCGGCCCGGCCGCCGCCGGTGACAAAATTCTTGGTCCCGTTGAGCCGCCAGCAATCTCCTTCCAGAACGGCCCGGGCCTCGATGGCGGTGGCGTCGCTGCCGGCATTGGGTTCGACGGTAGCGGTGGCGAACAGCAGCTCGCCCCGGCAGAGCGGGGCCAGGTACTGCCGGCGCTGTTCCTCGCTGGCGGCCGCCGCCAGGATGGTGCCGCTGAGGACGGCATGCCCCAGGGCCCCAAGGGTCATGGTCCAACTCACCTTGCTGAGTTCCTCCCAGATGACGGCGGCGGCCAGGCAGCCGATGCCGGCACCGCCGGCATCGGTCGGCAGATGGGCGGCCAGCAGCCCCAAAGCGGCCATTTTGGCCACCAGCTCCCGGGGCACCCACCCCTGCTGCTCGGCCTCCCGCAGCCGCGGCCGCAGCTCGCCCTCGGCAAACTTGCGGGCCAGGTCGCGAAACATCAGCTGTTCTTCGCTCAGGGAAAAATCCATCATGCCTCCATAAAAAGTCGCGCCGGCCGGCGACGGCTACAGGGGAATATTGCCGTGGTGCCGCTGCCGGCGCCGGCGTTCCTTGCCGCGCAGCAGCCGCAGGGAACGGACCAGGCAGCGGCGGGTTTCCCGGGGTTCGATGATGTCCTGGACATAGGTAACCTGGGACGCCAGGGCCAGGGAGTCGGCGTACAGCTCCCGGTAGCGGCGGATCTTTTCCCGCCGGCTCGCTTCCGGGTCGGCAGCGGCGGCAAGCTCACGGCCGTAGAAAAGATCCACCGCCTGCTCGGCCCCCATGGCGCCGATCTCGGCCGTCGGCCAGGCAAAGATCAGGTCGGTGCCGAAGCCGGGCAGAATGCCCATCCCCAGGGCGGCGCCGCCGTAAACCTTGCGCAGGAGAATGGCCACCCGGGGCACGGTGGCCTCGGAAAGGGCGTACAGCACCTTGGCCCCGTGGCGGATGATGCCGGCGTGCTCCTGTTCCCGGCCCGGCAGGTAGCCCGGGGTATCCACCAGCAGGACCAGGGGCAGGTTGAAGCAGTCGCAAAAGCGGATGAAGCGGGCCTGCTTGGCGGAACTCTCCACGGTCATGCAGCCGGCCTTGACCAGTGGCTGGTTGGCGACGATGCCGACCGGCGCGCCGTCGAGGCGGCCGAAGCCGACGATAATTTCCCCGGCGTGGCCGGCCTTGACCTCGCAGAAATCACCCTCGTCCACCAGGGCGCGGATCACCTGGCGCATGTCGTAAGCCCGGGTGGGGCGGGCGGGCACCAGCTCTTCCAGGACGTCCACCAGCCGCTCCGGGTCGTCGGCGGCTGGCCGCCGGGGGGGCGCCTGGCGCCAGTTGTCGGGCAGGAAGGCCAGCAGGCGCCGGATCTCGCCGAAGCAGTCCGCTTCGCTGGCCACCTTGAAGTCGGCCACGCCGGTGCGGTCGCAGTGGACCCCGGCACCGCCCAGCTCCGCCATGCTCACCTCCTCCCCCAGTACCGACTTGATCACCCGCGGGCCGGTGATGAACATGTGGGACTGGCCCTCAACCATGAAGATGAAGTCCATCAGCGCCGGTGAGTAGACCGAGCCGCCGGTGCAGTTGCCAAACACGGCGGCCAGCTGGGGAATCACCCCCGAACTCATGGCGTTGACGTAAAAAACCACCCCGGCGTGCTTCTCATCGCTGACCCGGTAGGGGTCATCGCTGCCGGCCACCTCGGGCCGCACCACCCGGGCGCCGGGAGAATGGCAGAGGGCAATGATCGGCACCCCCATCTCCAGGGCCAGCTCATGGATCTTGTAAAGCTTGCGGCCGTGCATGTAGCCTTGGGAACCGCCGAGAACGGTGACGTCCTGGGCGTAGGCACAGACTGTGCGGCCGTCGATGGTGCCGTGGCCGGTGACGATGCCGTCGCCGGGGGCGCCGTCAAGGTGTTTGACCAGGCGGTTGAACTCGACGAAACTGCCCTCGTCCAGCAGGGCGGCAAGCCGCTCCCGGGCCGTCAGGCGGCCCCGTTCGTGTTCCCGGTCGATTTTCTCCCGGCCGCCGCCGAGGGCCGCCGCGGCCTGCGCCTGCCGCAGGCGTTCGATCTTTTCCTTCATCTGCCACTCCCGGTTTCCCGTGCGTTCCCCGGGGCCGGCCGCGCCGACGCCGGCATCTCCGCCGAATCTCCTCCCCGGTCACCGGCCAAGTCTAGCCGGCCCCCGGCAAAAGTCAAGCAAATACTGACCGCTTGCCTTCCGCCGCCAATTGTGACATTTTAACCTCACCCATTTCCCACAGCGAGGCAAAAAGATGGCAAGCAACAACCATGCCGGCCGGTGCGGTCTTTTCCTTGCCCGGATTGGGAACCGCGGACGATGAGCCCGGATCCCGGCTGGCAGCCGCTCCAGGACCCGCCCCCCGGGGCGCGGCGGCTGTATTTTCAGGGGGATACCGTCACCTTCACCCTGACGGTGCCGGCAGCGTTCGCCGGCGGCGGCTGGCTGCGCACCAACCTGGGGCACGCCGACCGCCAGCGCCGGGAAATCATCCGGGCGGTGGAAGAGGACGTGCCGCCCCTGGGGCGCGACTGGTTCGACGTGCCGATGACCCGGATGGACGACCGCACCTTCCGCCTCACCCTGCCGCTGGTGGAAGTGGGCCATTTCGCCGGCAAATGTTTCTGCCTCCCCCCGGGGGTCAGAACCCCCATCTGGCCGGCGGGCGACAATACGATCATCAACGTCGAGCCGGCCGGTACCGGCAGCGCCAACATCATCTACAACGCCTTTGTCCGCCAGTTCGGCCCCAACAAGCACCGGCGGCGGCTGCCGGATCCGGACACGACCGCCTGTCTCCAGGAGCTGGACCGGGAGGGCTACGCCGTCATTCCTCCCTCCGGCACCTTCCGCGACCTGATTGCGGAACTCGATTTCATTCTTGGCGAACTCGGCTGCCGCTATCTCCAGCTGCTGCCCATCAACCCGACGCCGACCACCTACGCCCGCATGGGCCGCTTCGGCAGCCCCTACGCCGCCCTCAACTT
>JAFDMG010000069.1 GCA_019306045.1 Deltaproteobacteria bacterium
CGTCACCTGGGTCTTGTCCCGGGTGTGCACGAAAATGGCCACCGTCAGGTCGCCGCCCTGCTCAACATACTTGATCCCCCGGCGGGCGAACTCCTCCTTGAAGCCCTGCTCAAAGCGCTCCCGGTCAAAGGGGGTCAGGATTTTGCTGCTGTCCTGGTCCCAACCGTAGAAGGAAAAGGTCCGGTAACGGCTGAAATCCACCGAACGGTCAAAGTCGGTGCGTACGTCGAGGCCGGCGGCACAGCCGGCCAGCAGCAGGGCCGCGGCCAGCAGCCAGACAAGATTTCTTCTCATTTTTCCACCTCTCTTTTCTCAGTTATGGCCGCCACCGCGTGGCGGCCCGGGCTGCCGGCGCCGTCAGGCCGTCGCGGCCGCGGGGACTTCCTTGCCCAGGAACAGTTTCTTCACCGTTGCCAGGCGCCGCCGGGCTGCCGCGTCCAGCGGGTCGCCGGCGGTGGCCACCCGCTCCACCAGCGAGAAAAACTCTTCCCTTTTCGCCCTCTCCACGCCGGCCAGCAGCGCCGGGAGGGTGGCCAGGGCTCGCTTTTCATCCAGCAGCAGCATACAGAACTGCTCCCGCAGGACGGCTTTGAACCCGGCCAGGGATAGACTGTCGGCATGGGCGGCCCGCAAGCGCCGGAGCATCTCGAACTTGCGCTCATCCGCCTCGCCGGCCAGCAGATTGACATAGAGGAGGCTGCGCAAGCAGGCCTCGCGGGGCCCGCCCTGGTCCATCTTTTCCCGCAGGGTTGCCTTCTTGTTTTCGACCAGCGTCAAGTGGGCGGGATCCAAACCGGGGTGCTGGCGCGGCGGACCGTCGTCGGCTTTCAGGCCCACCAGGGCCTGGAACCAGGGCTGGCCGTAAAAACCGAAAAAGAGCTGCTCCAGCCACAGATCGCGCCAGTCGCGGTAGGCATCGAGGCTGAACTTGATCCAGGCGGAGCAGAGTTCCTGCCCCAGCAGCCAGGGATTGTCGGCGGCGGCCGGCCGGCGGTGCTGCCTCACCCAGTCGGCCAAGGCAGGGAGGATCTGGAGACAAGGGTTGCGGTCGGAAAAAATCTCGTAGCTCAGACGCAGGGGATGGAGGCGGCGCTGCCACTCGGCGGTCGTCTCGTTGGCCAGGACCCGGACCAGCGGCCGGGACGTGGTCCGGTAGAGGCCGTAATTGGTGGCCGAAAAACGGTCCACGGCAGCGAAACAGCGCTCCTCGTCCAGGGTATTGCCTCCCAAAGCCCGGAGATCATCCAGGGTCCGGCTGGCAAAGCGGGTGATATAGTCACCGCGCACCAGTTCCCGGTTGGCGGTCGCCGGCGTCGCCTTCTCAATCACCGCTTCGTAAAGCCCCGGCGGCAGGCAGTCGATGAGATCGATGTTGCTGGCAAACTCGCGGTGTTCCTTGACGGCGACCCCGGTGGAAACGAAAATACCCAGGTGGCCGATGTGATCGTGAATGGCATAGATGATCGTCTGCCCGGAGGCACGGATGTCGTCGACGCTGTCATAGAGGTCAGGAATCCAGCCGAGGGCCTGCTGGGGCGGAGTGATGTTGTCGCCCCGGGAGCAGAAACAGATGATCGGCGACTTGATGTTGCGCAGGTCGATCCGCCGGCGGTCGTCGGTGACAATCCGGGCCGTACTCAGCTTGTTGCCGATGAACAGGTTGTCGACGATATACTGGATCTCCTCGCCGTTGAGCAGTACGTGGGCGTCCCACCAGCGCTCAAATTCGAGATACCGCGGCGCCTCGGTATCGACGCGGGCATAGAGGTTGTACTGCTTCGTCCACAGGGTGTTGGCCGGGTTGAGGCTTTCAAAGTTCTGCACCAGCCAGGAGCCGTCGAATTTGCCATTCCCCAGGTCGCTGACCAGGGCCGTCAGCCAGCTGCCCCCGAGCAGGCCGCCGGTGTAGCGCATGGGATTTTCGCCCCGGACGCCGGCCCAGTAGGAAAGGGGCGCCCCGGCGGCGATTATCGGGCCGCACAGGTGGGGATAGGCCGCCGCCAGCATCATCACCGCCCAGCCGGCCTGGCAGTTGCCGATGATAACCGGCTTTTCGTCGGTATCCG
Source organism: Deltaproteobacteria bacterium (assembly GCA_019306045.1). Lineage (GTDB taxonomy): Bacteria > Desulfobacterota > Anaeroferrophillalia > Anaeroferrophillales > Anaeroferrophillaceae > JAFDMG01. Next base: position 2,067 of record JAFDMG010000069.1, read on the forward strand.
GATGGCGTTCGCCGACCAGTTCCAGGAAGCGGGCCTGGGCGCGGATCACCTTGTCGATGGTCTGTCCCGGCTCCGGCTGGGGCAGGAAGCCGATAAAATAGCACGGGTGCCCTTCGGCCATGATGACGCCGACCTCGCTCTCGGCCTTGAAGCCGCCGATCCCCGGCCCGTGGCCGGCCCGGGGGTCGACCACCACGAACGGCCGTTTACGGTCGTCCACCGTCATTCCCGCCGGCGGCACAATGCGCACCAGGCCATAGTTGACCGGTTCCGGCAGCGTCCGCCCGTCCAGCACCAGCTCGTAGTCGAAATTGAGCACGTTGGGCGCCTGCCGGGCCATGCTGGCGAAAAACTGGTTGCCCCGCTGGCGCAGGATATCCCAGTAAAGAATTGTCCGCTGGGCGGCGTCCACCAGGTAGGCGCCGGCCGCGTCCAGGCCGCCGGCCGGCCAGCCCGGCCGCCGCGACTCTCCCGTTGTTTCACTCATGCTGTTACTCCTCAAAATCGTTCCCCCATCGCCTGGCAGCGGGGAACACCCCCACCCGCGGCGCCGGCGGCTGGAGAACCGACAGCCGGAAACCCCGCGTCCACGCCGATTGGATTGAAAAGATAATATTAGCAAAATACTCAAAAAAAATAAAGCGGCATCGCAGCGGCCGGGGACGGCCGCCGCCCTTGACGGCCGCCTGGAAAAGGGCTATTTTGCCGAAAAAAAACCGGGCAACCAGGCAAACCGAGGCCCATTGACGCCGACCTGAACCATGCGAACCAGGGAAAAAGGAAAACCAGCCGCCAGCCGGCCCGGCCGGGAGAAAACGCCCCTAGCGGCCGTCAGCGGCAAACGGGCAGCATCCAGATGAGCGGCGACAAAACCTACCCGCCCGCCGAGGAGCGGCTCAATATCGCTTCCCACGCCGCCGGCCTGGCCGCCAGCCTTGTCGGCCTGGTCCTGCTGCTCCGGCGCGCCTGGCCCGCCGGCAATGCCCGCCTTTTTCTCAGCGCCGCGGTCTACGGTTTCAGCCTGGTCGCCCTCTACGCCGCCTCCACCCTCTACCACGCCACCCAAGACCCGGCCAGGCGGCGGCAAGCCAAAATCCTCGACCACGCCGCCATTTACCTGCTCATTGCCGGCACCTATACTCCTTTTACCCTGATTACCCTGCACGGCCCGACCGGCTGGACGATTTTTGCCGTTTCCTGGAGCCTGGCCCTGGTCGGCGTCGGGCTGAAACTTTTTTTCACCGGCCGCTTTCGCCTGCTGTCAACCGCCATGTACCTATTCATGGGCTGGATAATCGTCTTCGCCATCGGGCCGCTGACCGACCGCCTGTCAGCCGCGGGCCTGCGCTGGCTGGTGGCCGGGGGGGTGGCCTATACCGTCGGCGCGCTGCTTTACAGCTGCAAAAGCATCCGCTTCACCCACGCCCTTTTCCACCTGTTCGTTTTAGCTGGCAGTTTCTGTCATTTCGTGGCAGTTTATCGCTACGTGCTGCCGGCGGGCTAGGCGTCCCCGGACCGCGGCAACGGCGACCAGCGGCGCAACCTGGCAAAACTAAGAAAGGCAAGGCCAAATTCCATGCACGAACTTTTTAATCAGGCCCTGAGCATTTTCCTCGGTTTCTTTGCCATCATGAACCCGGTGGCCAACACGGCCGTCTTCGTCGGCCTGGCCGGGGAGGAGCAGCAGGAGGAGCAGAAGCGGATCGCCGGCAAGGCGCTGCTGATCTCTTTTGGCATCGTCTTCGCCTTTGCCGTTCTGGGAAAAACCATCTTTCATCTCTTCGGCATCACCCTGCCGGCCCTGCGGCTCACAGGCGGCATCCTGGTTTTCATCATCGGCTACCAGATGCTCCACGGCGAGAGCGCCAAGCTGCACAAATCCCGGGAAGGCAACGACGCCGACATCTCCGTCTCTCCCCTGGCGGTGCCCATCCTTGCCGGGCCGGGAACCATCGCCACGGCGATGAACTATGCCGCCGCCGGGGGCTGGCTGGCGATCACGACCACCATCGTCATGTTCGCCCTCCTCTGCGGCCTGACCTTCCTGTGCTTCGTTTTCGGCCAGCGGCTGGTCAACATCATCGGTGTCAGCGGCCTGCGGATCGTCACCCGCCTTATGGGCCTCATCCTGGCGGTGATCGGCACCCAGATGTTCATCGAGGGAGCCGCCGGCGCCGTGGCCATCCTGGGCAAATAAGCCGGCGACCGCCCGGCACTCCGCCCGCCGGCGGGCGTTGAAATCGCCATTGACAAGCCCGCCGCCTTCCTGTTACATTATTATGGTCATTAAAATGTAACAGGGCCGCCCGTGAAAAAAATCATCAACATCACCACCGCTAAACACCACCTGCTGCAGCTCGTCAACGACCTGGAAGAGGAGATCATCATCACCCGGGACGGCGAACCGGTGGCGGTCCTAGCACCCCCGCGGCCGGCGGCGGCCGCCGGCCGGCCGGTGCTGATCGTTCTCGGCGCCCGCAAATGCTCCCCGACTGCCAGCGAACAGAGCATTGCCGCCATCAACCGGGCCGCCCCCCTGTTCAGCAAGCTGATCGTGGTCTACAGCCGGGAAACCGAGGAACTGCCGGCCCGCTTCCGCCACCCCGACCTCCAGGCGGTGGCCACCGCCAAGCCGGAACAGCCGATCGTCACCTCCCTGAAAGCCGGCCTCACCGGCTGCGGCCCGGCGGACGAGTTTTTCATGTTCACTTTCCTCAGCAAGCCGCTGCCGGTACAGGTTTTCGCCACCCTGGCGGCGGCGATCGCCGCAGCCCGGCGGGCGGGCAAGGGCATCATCGTGCCCCGACGCCACGGCCGGCCGACCCACCCGCTGCTTTTCGCCGGCCGCTACAAGGCGAACATCATGAAAACCAGGAAGGAACTGGGCATCCCCCACATCATCAGGAGACATGCCGATGACATCTTTTACCAGGATATCACGGCCGCGATGGCGGCCGCGGACTGAGCAGCGGCTGGCGGCGGTCATTCTCCTGCTGGGGCTGCTGGCCCTGGGGCTCGGGGCCTGTTCCTCCGGGCAGCCAACGGCGGAACTGCTGGTCATGTGCGGCGCCGCCAACCAGCCGGCAATGGCCGAGATCGCCAAACTTTACGAGCGGGAAACCGGCACCGCCGTGCGCCTGGTCACCGGCGGCTCCGGCACCCTGCTGGCCCAGATCGAACTGAGCCGGCAGGGAGACGTCTACCTGCCGGGCTCGCCCGACTACATCGAGCGGGCCGCCAGGAAAAAACTGATCTTCCCCGATTCGGTCCGCCGGGTCAGCTACCTGGTGCCGGCCATTATCGTCGTCCCCGGCAACCCGCGGCGGATCACTTCCCTTGACGACCTGGCCCGGCCGGGCGTCAGGATCGCCCTTGGCAACCCGGAAACCGTCTGCATCGGCCAGTACGCCCTGGAGATCTTCCAGCAAAACCGGCTGCTGCCCCGGATAATGAACAACGTGGTGGTGTTCGGCGGCAGCTGCGCCAAAACGGCCAACATGGTCGCCATGGGCCAGGTGGACGCCATGATCGGCTGGCGGGTTCTCCAGTACTGGAACCCGGACCGGCTGCGGGCCGTCCCCATCGCCGGCGATCGGATTCCCCGGCTTTCCTACATCCCGGTCTGCATCCCCGTCTACTGCCGGAACCGCGAGGCGGCGGCGAAATTCATCGACTTCATCCTTTCCACCCGGGGCCGGACCGTCTACCGCCGCTGGGGCTACCTCACCAGCGAAAGCGAAGCCCGAACCTTTGCCAGGCGGGCGGTGATCGGCGGCCGCTGCCGGCTGCCCGGACGCGGCGGCCGGTCCCATGAAAGCTAAACCCGCCGGCGGGAGCGGCCGACCATGCTGAGCAACCGGCTTTTCCGGGCCGGCCTGCAACTGGCCACCGGCCTGCTCGCCGGCTTGCTGCTGCTCTTTCTGGCCGCCATGGCCCGGGAGTTCATCAGCTCGCCGAGCCTGCGGCCCCTGGACCCGAAAGAAATCGCTTTCGCGGTTCGGCTCTCGCTGCTCACCGCCACCTGTGCGGCCACCCTGGCCATTTTGCTGGCCATTCCCATCGCCTACTACCTGACCAGGTTCAACCACCGCGGCCGGCACCTGATCGACACCCTGCTCGACCTGCCGCTGGTTCTCTCGCCCATCGCCCTGGGGGCCATGATCCTGATCTTTTTCCACACCGGCCTCGGCCAACTGGTGGCCGCCGGCCTCGGCGGGGTGGTCTTCAACGTCCGGGGCATTGTCATCGCCCAGTTTTTCGTCATCATCGGCCTGGGCATCCGCCAGGTAAAACTGGCTTTCGAGGGCGTCGATCCGGAGCTGGAAAACATCGCCCGCACCCTGGGCTGCAGCCAGTTCCAGACTTTTCGCCGGGTCGCCCTGCCCCTGGCCCGCCGCGGGCTCTGGTCCGCCCTGCTGCTCGTCTGGGCCCGGGCCATTGGCGAATTCGGCGCCACCCTGACCCTGGCCGGGGCAACGCCGATGAAAACCGAAACCATCCCGACGGCCATCTACCTCAGTTTCGCCACCGCCGACCTCCGGGGGGCAATCGCCCTGATTTTCATCCTCCTGCTGCTGTCCCTCTCCGTCCTCTACGCCACCAGGAAACTGAACCGATGAGCCTCGTCCTCGAAAAGCTGGCCGGCGGGGCCGCCGGTTTCGCCCTGGAAAACCTGGACCTGGAAATCTCCCGGGGCGGCTACTTCATCCTCCTGGGACCCACCGGGGCCGGCAAATCGACGCTGCTGAAATGCATTCTCGGGCTGCATCCCCTCACCGCCGGCCGCATCCTCCTGGACGGCCGCGACCTCACCCGGCTGCCGGTGGAAAAAAGAAACATCGGCTACCTGCCCCAGAACTGCGCCCTCTTTCCCCACCTGGACGTCAGGGAAAACATTCTTTTCGGCCTGCGGGCGGCAAAACTGCCCCGGAAGCAGCTGGCCGTGCGGCTGGCGGCCCTGGTGGCGCTGCTGGAACTGGAACCGCTGCTCACCCGGCCGACGGCCAGCCTGTCGGGCGGCGAAAAGCAGAAAGTCGCCCTGGCCCGGGCCCTGGCCACCCGGCCTTCGCTGCTGCTGCTGGACGAGCCCTTCGCCGCCGTTGACGAGGGCAGCAAGCGAAAACTCTGGCTGAGCCTGCGCCAGGTCTGCCGCCGGCTCGCCCCCACCGTGATCCACGTGACCCACAACTTCGAGGAAGCCTACGCCATGGGGCGGGAGGTGGGGGTGCTGATCGACGGCCGCCTGGAGCAGGTCACCAACATGCAGAATCTATTCGAGCGGCCGGCCAGCCGGCGGGTGGCCCGCTTCCTCAACTACAACAACCTGTTTCACGGTCGGCCGCGGCCAATCGGGCCGGGACGCTACGAACTGGTCGACCGCCGGATCAGAATCGTTTTTTCCCATCCCCGCGAGCTGACCGGCCCCGTCACCCTCTGCGTCCGCCCCCAGGACATCAAGATTCTCAACCCGGCCTACCCGGTAAAACAGGAGCTGGCCGCCAACGTCTACCGGGCACGGATCCGCAGCCCCGACGCCGATTTCGAGCTGCGCTTCCCCCGCTACATTTTCCATCGCCACCGGCTGGCGGAAGGCCAGGAGATCCAGATAGCCCTCTGGCAGCCGCAAATCATCGTCCTGGAAAAATAAACGGGGACCGCCTGCCACAGGCGGCCCCCGCAACGGTTGGGGAAAAGCGGCGGCTTGGCCGGCCGCCGCTGCTTACTTTTTCTTGGCCGCGGCCGCCGATTTTTTCGCGGCCACGCCGGCGGTTGCCGGTTTTTTCCCGGCGGGAGGCGCCTTCGCGGCCCCCGCTTGGCCGCCTTGCCCCTGGCTTTTTTCCTGCTGGCCTGTATCCTTCTCTTTGTCCGGCTGGCAGAAATCGTCCGGATCATGGGAGAACAGGTGGGCCGGCATGCCGTTGATCCTGTAGACCGCCTCCCGGTCGCCGGGTTTGACATAGGTGTGCAGAAAATCACCGGCCACCTTGCCGATCACCAGCTTGACCGGCCCCCTGGCGGTCTGGCCGCTGACCAGGATGCCTTTCTGCTCGTCCACGTGATACTCGGCAAACTTTTTCCGGTTGCTGGTCACCAGGTCGTCAAAGCGCATTTTGCCGAGGGCGGCCAGCATCTGGTCGACCATCTCCTTTTTGACCCGGCACTGCTCCCGGCCTTCCAGGTGCCATTTGCCCTCCCGGCGCACAAGGGTCACCGGCTTTTTTTCCGGTGCCCGGATTTCCAGGCGCCGCCAGTCGTCAGCGGTCAGTTTCGCGTAGGGGCGATCGTCGTCTTTACCGGCGGTCCGGCTGCCGGGCTGCAGGAAAAAATAGAGCCCCCCGGCCACCAGCAGGGCCGCCACCAGCAACAGGGTATACTTTCCTTTCATCGGCAAATCTCCTTCACGGTCACTTTTTTTCGCCGCCGTCAGCCAGCAGCCGGGCCACCCGCTTCCTGATCCGCCGCCGGCGCCAGCGCCAGTGGAGGAGGCCGGCAACAATGAGCAGCAGGGGCATCAGCAGGATGTTGGCGTAGGCGACGAGACGCTGCCATACGGGATCGATCTCTTTCAGGGGCCGGTTGCCCAGACCCCGGGACCGGATGCTGATCAGACCTTCGTCCTGGAGCAGCCAGTCGACGGTGTTGAAAAAGAAGGAAGCCATCAGGCCGTCAAGGTAGTCATCCTTGATGAAGCTGTCGCAGCCGACCACCACCAGCCGGCCGCTGTCGGTTTCCTTCACCAGCACCTGGCGCAGCTTTTCCACCGGCGGCAGCTGGCTGTCGGGGTTGTCTTTCTCCTGGTCGGCGGTCTTTTTCTTCCCGTCTTGGTCCGCGCCCTTGCCAGCCGCCGCCTTTTCCCCCTCTTTTTTGCCGTCTTTCCGGTCGGCCTTTGCGGCCTTCTTCGCGGCCCCGGGCAGCTCGTGGCTGGCAAAATAGCTCTGCAGGTGGCCGGTGATGGTGGCCGCCACGATAAAAGGTCCTTCATTGAAGGTGGCAAAATCATACTGCTTGTAGGGATCGATGTCATACCCCTTGGTCTGCCGCCGGCAGTGGGCCGAAGAACGCACCAGCCAGGTAAATTTGGGCGGCTTGTCCCCCTTGACCGCTACCGCCTCGATGGTGCTGACAAAGGGAAAGTGGAGGCTCTGGTAGTCGGAAACGATCACCTGGTCCCGGTTCAGGTCGGTGAAATTGGGAAAGAGAGGATAGTTGACCAGGTTGGTGATCGCAAACCCCCGCTGCCGGCTCTGGATGGAGATCCGCTCGTGGCGGGCATCCATCAGCAGGTCGGTGTTGATCTTGACCCCGTAGGTCTGCAGCAGGTCGTTGAGATTGTATTCCCGGTTGGGCCAGGCCACCATCATCTGCAAATCGGCCCGCAGGGGACTGGAGAAGAAGGCCACCCCCTTGCCGGCCATCACGTAGCGGTCGATGAGGAAAAACTGCCAGGGGGTCATCTTGCCGTCCGGCGGCAGGACAATGAGGGCGTCGGCCAGGTCGTCGAGATTCTTTTCGTTCTCCAGGTCGATAAAAACCACGTCGTACTGCTGGCGCAGGCCCTGGATCAGCTGGGCCATCTCCCGGTTGGTCCGGGGAACGCTGCCGGTGGCGATCGCCACCCGCGGCCGGCGCTCCATGGTCAGCTTGCGGATGATGCTGGTGATCTTGTAATCCAGGTCGCCGGTTTTCTGCACGTAGGGAATCACCTCGTGCTTGTCCTGGTAGTAAAAAGCCATCCCCAGGTAGCAGTTCTTGACCTCCAGCTTGTTGCTGGAAACGTCGGTCAGCTGCACCTGGGGGACGCCGATCATCTGCATCTGCTTTTTGACTTCCGGGTCGAGATCGGGGTCGATGAAAACGTAGTGGAGCTTGTCGCCGGCAAACACCTGGTACTCCTCCAGCTTCTCGGCAATGTAGCGCCGGTAGTCGCTGTAGGGATAGGGCAGGTCGGTGGAAAAGTAGACCTTGACCTGCAGGGGATCTTCCAGGCTGCGCAGCAGCTGCCGGGTGTAGGTCGGCACGGTGTAGATCTGGCCGTCGCTGAAATCGAAGCGCTGGAAGAACTTCAGCGACAGCAGGTTGACGAAAATCAGCAGGCCGGCGAGGGCCGCCATGGCCACCAGGGCGTTGAGTCCGTATTGTTTCTTGACGTCCATCGCTATCCCCTCCATTTCCGCCGCTGCACCAGGTAGAGGGACCAGGCGAGGAAAAACAGGATCATACTGCCATAGTAAACCAGGTCGCGGGTGTCCACTACCCCCCGGGACATGGCCTTGAAATGGTTTTCAATGCTGAGGAAGCCGACCAGCCGGTTGAATGGCCGGGGAACCCAGGCCTGGAACTTGTCGAGCATGAAGAGACTGAAGGAAACCAGGAAGCCAAGGATAAAGGCGGAAAGCTGGCTTTTCACCATCGTGCTGGCCCAAAGGCCGATGGCCAGGTAGACCGCCCCCATCAGCAGCAGGCCGAAATAGCCGGTGAACAGGGCCCCCAGGTCCGGGTGCCCCAGGACGCTGATGGTCACCACGTAGGGAAAGGTCAGCAAAATGGCCAGGGACAGCAGCACCAGGGCGGCGGCGTACTTGCCGCCAAGGACGGCGGTGGTGGTCACCGGGTAGGTGAACAGGATTTCCACCGTACCCCGCCGCTGCTCCTCCGCCAGCAGCCCCATGCTGATGGCCGGGGCAAAAAAGATGAACATCAGCGGCGCCAGGTTGAAAAACCCCCGCAAAGTCGCCTGCTGATCGAAAAACAGGTTGGCGGAAAAAAACCAGCCGCAGATCAGCAGGTAAACCACGATGACGATGTAGGCGACCGGGGAATTGAAATAGGCGGACAATTCCCGGGCGCAGACGGTACAACTTTTCTTCATGCCACCCTCCTTGCCTCGGCCGCCGGCTCTGCCTCGCCCAGGGTCAGCTGTTTGAAAACATCCTCGAGGCTCAACCGCTGCCGATAGAGTTCCAGCAATGGCCAGTCCTGCCGGCGGACGGCGGCATAGACCGCCTCCCGCAGGTCATGGCCGGCGTCTCCCCGGCTCTGAACCCTGACCGCCGTCACCCCGGGCTCGTCCACCGCCAGGTCTTCAGCCTTCTCCACCCCCGGCAGCCCCGCCAGGGTGGCGGCGGCATCCGCCACCGCGCCCCGGAGCTTGACCACGATGATCTCGGTGCCGGACGCCTGGGCGGTCAATTCCGCCGGCGAACCGTCGGCCACCAGGCGGCCGCGGTTCATGATCAGGATCCGGTCGCAGGTGCTCTGGACCTCGGGCAGAATGTGGGTACTGAGAATCAGGGTCTTTTCCTCCCCCAGACGGCGGATCAGCTCCCGGATCTCCCGGATCTGATTCGGATCCAGCCCCGAGGTGGGCTCGTCGAGGATGAGCACCGGCGGGTCGTGAATGATGGCCTGGGCCAGACCCAGACGCTGCCGGTAGCCCTTGGACAGCTCGCCGGCGTTTTTCTCCAGCACTCCCTCCAGGCCGCAGACGGTGATCACCCGCCGCAGGCGGTCGCGGACTTCCAGGGCCGGTATGTCCCGCATGCGCACAGCAAACATCAGGTGGTCGAGCACATTCATTTCGTCGTACAGGGGGTTGTTTTCCGGCAGGTAGCCGAGGGAGCGCCGCACGGCCAGGGAATCGGTGAGCACGTCGTGGCCGGCAATGGTAATCCGGCCGCTGGTGGGCGCCAGGTAGCCGGTCATCATTTTCATGGTCGTGCTCTTGCCGGCCCCGTTGGGTCCCAGCAGGCCGAGAATCTGGCCCCGGGGAACGGCAAAGGAGATGTTGTCGACCGCCAGTTGATGGGGAAATCTTTTCGTCAGGGAAGTTACCTCAATCATCAGCCGTCTCCGCCAGCAACGGGTTAACTTTAGTAATCAGGAAGGTAATTTTTTCCCCTTTTTTTGTCAAGGGGGTGGACAAACACCGCGATAAGCACAATATTTTCAATAAAATCAGACCATTAGGTCCAAGACAAAAAATTTGCCGCCGAAATATTTTTTTTATTTTTTTGCTTGACAGGACCGTTCACCCATGCTAAACAATACAAAGTTAATCATAATTATTATCCAACATTGAATTAACTGTTTTTCTAACGCGAAGGAGATCAACGATGTGCATGAAAATAGAATTACCCTGCAGTTGCGGCAAAGCCAAGGCCCAGTTCAACAACCTGAACAACATCCTGCCGCCGAGCGTCATTGAAAATGTCTACTGCCCGGCCTGCAGCGCCGAGGTGACAGTCGACCCGGAAACCATGCTGGTGGACAACGGCTGGATCATCGAGTACAACATGGAGCAGATCCGCTTCCTGCTGGCCAAAACCGGCATCGCGCCCGAAACGGTAACCCCGGAATTCGTCTTCGACGAACGCTACTCCACCTGGCAGGGGGTCACCCCCACCGACATGGAAGAGAGCCTTCGGGAACGGGAAGAGATCATCGCCCTGGCCAAGGTCGACAAGAAAAAATATTTCGAGACCATCAAGTCATGGAGCATCAACCGGATGCAGGCGTTCATGGAAGCCGGTTGGCGGAAAGCCCAGCCGCGATCGGCTTGAAGATAAAAATTTCTTCATAACCCTTAGCCCCCTAACCCTACCCCCTCCTAGTGGACAGCCGGTGAGCGAAAGCGCATCGGTTGTTCGCTTTCTGGCCCTCCCCCCGCCGGCCGCTCGCGGTCGGCGGGGGATTTTTTTCAGCTCAACAGCCCCAGTCCGCGGGCGGCAATTTCATAGACGTCGCGGGAAATGCCCGTTGTTTCCGCCAGGCGGCGCAGCTGTGCCTGCATCAGCCGCTGCCGCTGCTCGTTGTAGCGCTGCCAGCGGGTCAGGGGGGTCAGCAGGCGGGCCGCCGTCTGGGGATTGATGGCGTCCAGGGCCAGCACCTGGTCGGCA
>JAFDMG010000070.1 GCA_019306045.1 Deltaproteobacteria bacterium
GGCCCTGGGCCGGGGACTCACCGCCTCCACGGGTATGATCACCGCGGGGCCGCCATTCACTTCTCTGGGGCTGGTGGAGCCGGCGGCGATGATTTTCGGCGGCTGCGAGGTCCGCGAGGGCGACCTGGTGGCGGAGGCCCGCCTGGCCGCCCGGCAGCTTCCGGGACTGCAGGAGCTGGTGGCGAGTCTTGCCGGGGAGCTGGCGGCGGTGCAGGAACGGATTGTGTCCGGCAGCGTCGTCAACTGCGGCCCGGCCATTGAGGGGCTGGTCGGCGGCGGCTTCCGGCCGCGGCCGCTCAGGGAGGAGATTGCCGCCGTTCGCCGGGCCCTCGCCCGTTTCCGGGAGCGCCACGGCCTGGAAACGGTGGTGGTGGTCAACTTGGCTTCCACCGAGCCGCCGCTGGCGGCGGCGCCCTGCCATGAAGATCCCGAGGCCCTGGAGGCGGCCCTGGATGGCGACGACCCGCGGGTGGCCCGGGCCAGTACCATCTATGCCTATGCCGCCGTGATGGCCGGCTGCCCCTACATCAATTTTACCCCCTCCAACGGCGCCCTGTTGCCGGCCGTTATTCAACTTGCCGTCGAGCGAGGGGTGCCGGTGATGGGCAACGACGGCAAAACGGGGGAAACCCTGGTCAAGTCGGCGCTGGCGCCCATGTTTACGGCCCGGAACCTCGAGGTGCTGAGCTGGGAGGGTTTCAATATCCTCGGCAACCGGGACGGCGAGGTGCTGAACCACCCCGACAACCGGGAGACGAAAATCCGCAGCAAGGACCAGGTGCTGGCCCGGGTGCTGGGCTATGCTCCCCACTCCAAGGTGGGCATCGACTATGTTCCCTCCCTGGGAGACCGGAAAACCGCCTGGGATTTTATCCACTTCCAGGGCTTCCTGGGGGTGGAGATGTCGCTCCAGTTCATTTGGCAGGGGTTTGATTCCATCCTGGCGGCGCCCCTGGTGCTGGACCTGGTGCGACTGGCCGAACTGGCGGCCAGGCGGGGTGACGGCGGCCTGATGCCGCATCTGGGGCTGTTCTTCAAATCGCCCCTGGGGGTCGAGGAGCATCGCCTGGCCCAGCAGTTCGAAATGCTGCTGGCCTATGCGGCCAGGATGCGCCCGGACGGCCGGGGGCTGCGGATGATTGACCTGGGATGAGAAAGAGAAAAGCTGGCACAGAAAGGAGTTTGGAGATGAAACGATGGAGGTTGCGAATGACGGGGATGTGGTTGTGCTGCTGGTGCCTGATGCCGGTGTTGTCGGCCGGGGCCCAGAACGGCGGGCGGGTTCCCCCCCGCCAGGGACCGCCGCCGGTGGTGGTTTCCTCCCGGCCGGCAGCGGCGGCCCCTCAGCGGCCGAGCCAGGCACCGCCCATCACCATGCTTTCGCCGGGAGTGCTTGCCGTTGGCGGCGTACGGATCGAGAAACGGACGGCAACCGTGTCTTTCCCCGCCACCGTCAACATGGCCAAGGGCTTGTTGGAATACCTGCTTGTCGGCGAGGGGGGCAAGGTTCACGAGAGCCTGCTGCGGACCGCCGTCGAGCCTTACAGCCTGCAGGTGGCCCTGTTGCTGATCGGTCTCGAGGGCACCACCGAGCCTCTCCGGGAGCAGGGCGATGTCCGTCCCCCCCAGGGAGACCCGGTGAGCATCACTCTCCGCTGGCGGCAAGCCGGCGCCGTCAGGCAGACGCCCATTGAATCGTGGATCCGGGACGCAAACCGGAAGGGCCCACTGGGGCGGGTGCCGTGGGTGTTTACCGGTTCCTTTGTCAGCGACGGCGTTTTCATGGCCCAGGTGGAAAAATCCATTATCGCGGTGTATCGCGATCCAGCGGCCATGATCGACAATCCCCTGCCGGACGGCAGCAGTGACGAATGCTGGCTGGTCAATGAGGCCGCAGTGCCGCCGGCGGGCACCGCGGTTACCGTGATCATCCGCAAAAGCAAAAAGGAGAAGGAATGATGACGAGGTTGGCAGGTAAAAAATCAAGCGTTCTCGCGGCAATGGTTCTGGTTTTACTGTTTTTTGTTCCCCGGTGTCCGCCGGCGGCGGCCGCCCCGAAAACCGCCACTCCGGCCGCGGTTTCCGGCGACCGGGACCTGTCGCTCAAAAAAGAGGTGCGCCATGCCATCGGGCGCGGGCTTGCCTGGCTGACCAAGGCCCAGAGCCCCGGGGGTTACTGGTCCCAGCCGGAGTATCCGGCGCTTACCGGCCTGGTGTTGACGGCTTTTATGGGCGATCCCGGTGACCGCTACCGCCGGCAGCGGCCGCCCTTCATTAACAAAGGCTATGAATATCTCCTGCGCTGCGTCCAGCCGGACGGCGGCATCTATGTCAAGGACTTGAGCAACTACAACACCTCGGTGTCGATGGTGGCTTTGCAGGTGTCCATGGATCCGCGGTATCGCGACGTCTTGCGCCGGGCCCGGGCTTTCATCCGCGGCCTGCAGTCCGATTTCGGCCAGCCGGGAAAGACGGACAATCCCTATGATGGCGGCATCGGCTACGGTTCCCGCTATCCTCACTCCGACATGTCCAACACCATGTTTGCCCTGGAATCACTCTATTACACCCGTTACCTGCGGGATGAGGAAGCCAAGGGGGGCGGCCAGTCGCTCAACTGGGGGGCGGCCATCAAGTTCATCGAACGCTGTCAGAATCTCCCGGAGTTCAATGACCAGCCGTGGGCCAGCGGCGACCCCCGCAACCGGGGCGGCTTCGTCTATTTTCCCGGCAACAGCAAGGCAGGCGAGGAAACGCTGCCCAACGGCAAAAAAGCTTTGCGTTCCTACGGCAGCATCAGCTACGCGGGGCTGCTGAGCTACATCTACGCCCATCTCGATCGCGATGATCCGCGGGTGCAGGCGGTTTACGACTGGCTCACCAGGAATTACACCCTGGACGAGAACCCGGGCATGGGGCAGCAGGGTCTGTTTTATTATTACCATACGATGGCCAAGGCGCTGTCCAGCTATGGGGCCAAAAAGCTGACCATGAAGGACGGCCGCCAGGTGGACTGGCGCCGGGAGCTGGCTCTCAAGCTGTTGAACCTGCAGCATGAGGATGGTTCCTGGGTCAACGAAAACGGCAGGTGGTGGGAACGGGATCCCGTGCTGGTGACCTCCTACGCCGTCATTACGCTGGAAGTGCTGGAACGGGGACTTTGAAGAACCGCTTCTCCTTCAGCACCAACGCTTTTACCCGCTACACCGTCGACGAGGCTGTCAGGATGATCGGGGCGGCCGGTTACGGGGCGGTCGAAATTCTGGCGGATCAGCCGCACCTTTATGCCCCCGAGGTGACGCCGGTTGAACTGGAGAACCTGTGCCGGCGGTTGGCGGCGGCGGGTTTGCGGGTGGCCAACATCAATGCCAACACGGCAGCCGGCTATTACGGCCGGGCATTCTGGGAGCCTCTTTTCGAACCGTCCCTGGCCAACCCGGCACCCGCCGCCCGGCGCTGGCGTCTTCATTACACGCGGCGGTGCATTGACTTCGCCGTGGCTCTCGGCGCCCCGAGCGTCAGTATTACCGCCGGCCGCATGGTGCCGGGGACGCCGCCGGCGGCGGGTCTGGAGTTGCTGCAAGCCTCGCTGCGGGAGCTGTTGCCCTATGCCGCCGACCGGGGCATTCGCCTGGGGGTGGAATACGAGCCCGGCCTCCTGGTCGAGAATTGTCGGGAACTGCTGGCGCTGCTGGCGGCGGTGGATTCACCCTGGCTGGGAGCCAATCTTGACCTCGGTCACAGTCAGGTGCTGGGGGAGGACCCGGCGGCGGTGATTGCCGCCCTGGGCAAGAGGATTGTTCATCTGCACCTGGAGGATATCCGGCAGCGGAAGCACTACCACCTGATTCCGGGCACCGGCGAGATGGATTTCGGGCGGATTTTTCAGGCGCTGCAACAGGTGGGCTATGCCGGTTTCCTGACCGTGGAACTGTATACCTACCCGCGGGAGCCCAACCGGGCGGCCCGGCAATCACTGGCCTATTTGCGGGCGGTGGCCGACAACTTGTCACGATCAGGGGAAGTTTCTTGTTCAGGCTAGCTTTCAGCGCCAACGCTTTTGGGCGGTATTCCCTGCCCGAGACCATCGGAATCCTGGCCGGGATCGGCTACCAGGGGATCGAAATCATGGCCGACGTTCCCCATGCCTACCCGCCGCACCTGACCGGCGACGACCGGCGGAGGCTTCGCCGGGCGCTGACGCGGAACCGCCTGGCCGTCAGCAATGTCAATGCTTTCATGCTCCATGCCGAGGGAGATACCTGGCATCCTTCCTGGATCGAGCGGGATCCGGCGCGGCGCCGCCGGCGGGTAACCCATACCCTGAATTGCATCGATCTGGCGGCCGACCTGGGGGCTCCCTCCATCTCCACCGAGCCGGGCGGCCCCCTGGAGGGCATGGAGCCGGCCGCGGCCGTGGAGATGTTCCTCGAGGGCCTGCAAAGTGTCGAAACGCGGGCGCGGGAGCAAGGGGTGCGGGTGCTTATCGAACCCGAACCGGGTCTACTGGTGGAAAACAGCCGGCAGTTTCTGGCGTTGTTGGCGGAGTTGGACTCCGAGGTGTTCGGCCTCAATTTCGATATCGGCCATTTCTATTGTGTTGGCGAGGATCCCGCTCTCCTGGTTCGCGAACTGGCACCTTATACGGACCATTTCCACCTGGAGGATATCGCGGCTTCTAGGAAACATCATCACCTGATGCCGGGGCGGGGGGCTATCGACCTGCGGGGGGTTTTGCGCGAGATCGCGGCCTCCGGTTTCAACGGCTTCGTGACCGTGGAACTCTACCCGTATGCGGACCGGCCGGTGGCCGCGGCCCGGGAAGCCTTTGCCTGGCTGGCCAGCCGGCCGGCGGCCGTGGACTTGTCATGAAGGACCGTCCGCGGGACCGGGTCAAGACCAGGAAGCCGTCATGACCGCTCTTTCCTCCCGGCGGGCGGCGGAGAAGGTCTTTGCCTTTTTGGAGCTGATCCGGCTGCCCAACCTTTTTACCGCCGTCGCCGATGTGCTGGCGGGCGTTTTCATCATCGGCGCCTTCGACGGGGCAAAAGGCGGTTGCGGCGGCCTTTTCCTCTGTTCCGTCGCCCTGTACGCCGGCGGCTGCGTGCTCAATGATCTCTGTGACCGGGAAAGGGATGCCGTTGAGCGGCCGCGGCGGCCCCTGCCCTCGGGAAGGGTGACCCCGCTCCAGGCCTGGGCGCTGCTGGGTCTGCTTTTCGTTCTCGGGCTGTTGGGAGCCTGCCTGGCCGGCCGCCGGGCCCTGGTGCTGGCCGTCGTCCTGCTGGTATTCATCGTTGTTTACGATGTCTGGGCCAAGTCCGGGAATGTCCGGGGGCCGTTGGTCATGGGGGGCTGCCGGGCGTTGAATTTGCTGCTGGGCATGAGCCCGGGCCTGGCTGCCGTGAACCCGGCCCTTTTCCTTTTTCCGGTGCTGACTTTTTTCTACGTTGTTTCATTGACAACCTTGAGCCGCTTCGAAGTGGCGGGCGACTTCCGGGAAGGCCAGACGGCGGTGCTCGGCGGTTGGCTGCTGGTGGTGACGGCGCTCCCGGTTATGAGCTGTGCCAGGGTGGTGAGAGTTGCCGGGTTGGGGTTTCTCGCCGTCCTGGTGCTGCTGACGGGGCCGCTGCTGGCGAGCGTCTGCCGGCATCCCCGGCCCGCCAAGATCCGCCGGGGTGTCGGCATGATGATTGTCTGCCTGCCGGTGCTCGATGCGGCCTATGCTGCCGGTGTCAGGGGCTGGACTTTCGGCCTGCCGGTGGCCCTGTTGGGCCTGGCTTCGCGGCTGCTGGGCCGGCGTTTCTATTTGACGTAAGAATGCGGCCGGGGACTGACCAAAAGACGGCTCCCGGTGCTTCTTGGTGATTGCCGGCCTGGGAACCGGCGCCGGCGGCAGCAGAGAATTTCAGTTTCAGAAAGGAGCGGAACAAATGGGCAAAAATGTCGCCGGTCGGGGTTCGCCGCTGGCCGCCGAAGAACTTCTGGAGATCTATTTCCTGGAGATGAGAAGTGCTCTCCTCGAAACCGCGGCTGCTTTCGACCGCCTTGAACGTGCCGCCGGCGGGGAGCGGGTGATGGAGGACCCCCGGGTCAAAAAACTGCTTGCCGGTTGTGAGCTCATCACGGCCGCCGGAGCGGACCGGGCCGAACGCTTTCTGCTTCTGTTTTCGGATGGCGGTCAAACGGTGGCTTCAGCGGCGGAGGAATAGTCCATGAAAGTGATTGAACCCCACATCCATATGATCGCCCGAACCACCCAGGATTATGAACGGATGGTGCGGATGCACACGGTGGCCTGCTGCGAGCCGGCTTTCTGGGCCGGTTATGACCGGACTTCCCCCGAGGCCTTTTACGATTATTTCGTCCATATTTCCGAGTTTGAACCCACCCGGGCGGCCCAGTACCTGATCCAGCACTACTGCTGGGTGTGCATCAATCCCAAGGAAGCCGACGACCTGGTGCTGTCCCGGGAGGTCATCTCCTTTATCCCGGAATTTCTCGCCAAGCCGACGGTGCTGGGTCTGGGCGAGATCGGCCTCAACCTGAACACCCGCAACGAGATGACCATCTTCGCGGAACAGGTTGAGCTGGCCCTGCAGCATGGGCAGTTGATCTGGATCCACACGCCCCATCTCAAGGACAAGCTCAGGGGCACCAGGATGATGGTGGAGTATCTGGTGGGACACGGCGGCGTGGATCCCGAAAAAGTGGCTTTCGACCATTGCGAGGAGCATACCTTGCGCATGATCCGGGATGCCGGCTTCTGGGCGGCCATGACCATCTATCCGACGACCAAGAACTCCCCGGCCCGGGTGGTGGACGCCCTGGAAATTTACGGCCTCGACCACCTGATGGTGGATGCTTCGGGCGACTGGGGCCCCTCCGATCCGGGGACCATCCACGATGCCATTTTCGAGATGAGGAAGCGGGGTCACCCGGAAGAAGATGTCGAGACGGTTTTCTACAATAATCCCTGTTATTTCCTGGGCCAGAGTGGAAAATTCCGCCCCCGGCCGCTGCGGGAGCGGGAGGAGGCCTGGGCCGGAAAATAACGTTCAGCCGGAAAATGGACGAGGTGAGAGAGGATGAAAGAGAGAATAGTGGTTGTCATTGACGTGGTGGGGCTGCGACCGGAACATTTGGCCATGGGGGACGCCGCCCCTAATTTGCACCGGCTGGCAACCGCCGGCCGGGTCGCCAGGATCAAGCCGGTGTTTCCGGCCGTCACCCTGCCGGTGCAGGCGAGCCTGACTACCGGCCTTGATCCCCAAGAGCACGGGGTGGTGGCCAATGGCTTCTATTCCCGGGAGGATTTTACCGTCGGTTTCTGGGAACAGGCGGCCTCGCTGGTACAAGGCGAGCGTTTCTGGGAGAAGATAAAAAAGCGGCGGCCGGAATTCAAGACGGCGGTGCTTTTCTGGCAGAACAGCCTTTACGCCCGTGCCGAGGTGGTCATCACCCCCCGCCCCCTGCATACCGATGACGGCATGATTTCCTGGTGCTACAGCAAACCCGTGGGACTCTAT
>JAFDMG010000071.1 GCA_019306045.1 Deltaproteobacteria bacterium
CGCCGCACTGCCCGGCCTCCACCACCCCGAGGGTCTGACGCAGGTCGGCAACGGTGATCCGGTCGCCGGCGAAGGAGATCACCTGGTCCAGGACGCTGAGGGCGTCCCGCATGCTGCCTTCCGCCTCCCGGGCCAGCAGCTGGATGGCGGCCGGCTCAATCTCCAGGCCTTCCCGGCCGGCAATTTCACCGATGGCGGCTTCGATCACCGGCATCGACAGGCGGCCAAAGTCATAGCGCTGGCAGCGGGAAAGAATGGTAATCGGAATCCGGTCGGGTTCGGTGGTCGCCAGGATGAACTTGACGTGATCGGGAGGCTCCTCCAGGGTCTTCAACAGGGCGTTGAAAGCCTCCGAGGTCAGCATGTGGACCTCGTCGATTATGTAAACCTTGTAGGCCGAAACCTGGGGCAGGTAGCCGACGTTCTCCCGCAGCTGGCGGATTTCGTTGATGCCCCGGTTGGAGGCGGCATCGATCTCGATGACGTCCGGGCTGCTGCCGGCAGTGATGGCGACGCAGCTGTCACACTCGTTGCAGGGTTCCGGCACCGGGCCCTGGCGGCAGTTCAGGCACTTGGCCAGGATGCGGGCCGCCGAGGTCTTGCCCACCCCCCGGGAACCGGTGAACAGGAAAGCGTGGGCGACCCGGCCGGTGCGGATGGCGTTCTGCAGCGTCCGGGCCACGTGCTGCAGGCCGGCCAGTTCGGCAAAAACCTGGGGACGGCACTTGCGGGCCAGCACTTGATATGTCCGGGAATCGGCCACCACTGTTTCCTGCGCCGGAAATCTTATCCCCATGGATGATAACCAGGCTACCCTGCGGCACACAGCGAGCAATGCTACCGCTGCTTCCTTCCGGACCTGACGGAGTTCACACTGTCTCTGTTGCACAGGACCTGGTTATCATCCATGGGGATAAACCAGCCTGGCGGAGAGAGTGGGATTCGAACCCACGGTACCTTGCGGCACACACGATTTCCAATCGTGCCCCTTCGGCCTCTCGGGCATCTCTCCTGAAAAAAAATTTAGGAATAGCATCCCCTGCGGGAAACAAGTTGCTTATCAAAGAATTACCGGCCTGTCAAGCAAAAGCCCTGGCCGGCGGCGGCAAAATCATTGACATCCGGGCGCCGACAGGCCATTATGGCCGCCAGCCCTAAACTCTAATGGTGAAAACCACGTGGATGAAAAACTGCAAATTGCCGCCCTGATTCTTGCCGCCGGCGAGGCCCGGCGCTTCGGCGAACCAAAACAGCTGCTGCCCTGGGGGGAAACGACCATCCTCGGCCAGGTTATCGGGACCGTCTCCCGGTGCCTGCCAGCGGCAAATATCCACCTGGTCCTCGGCGCTCATTACGAACGGATCACCAGCCGGCTGGCCCGGGAACTGCGGCCGCTGACCGTCATCCGCAACCGGCAATGGGCCGACGGCATGTTCAGCTCCATTTGCGCCGGGCTGGAATCCTTGCGCCGCCGGCCGGCCGTCGACGGTATTCTCCTGCTCCTGGGAGACATGCCGTTCATCACCGCCGCCACCCTGCGGCAATTTATCGACCGGGCTCCCGCGGCCCTGGCGGCCGGCGTGCCCCTGATCGCCGCCGAAAACGGCCGGCCGGCCCATCCCTACCTGGTCTGGCGACTCCATATCGGTGAAATTTTATCCCTTACCGGTGAAAGTGGTATTCGGCCCTTTATCGGCAAACACTTTCCCGCCGCCGAAAAAATCCCCGTTTCCGCCGTCGCCGGCCGCCGGGACATCGACACCTGGGATGCCTATTACCGCTGGCGGCCCGCCGGCAGCCAACGGTCCTGAACGACAGCGCCGCCGGCCCTGCTGGCCTGTTTTTTGCTTGAAGCTGCGGGGGAGGCTTGCTATAAGCGGAAGCGGGCGAGAGGTGACCCAGAAGCAGAATGGAATTTTCTTGGACAGCGTTGCGCAAGGCCCTGGCAACCACCCCGCCGGGGGTGGCGGTCTGCACCATCGTGGAAAAGCACGGCTCGGTGCCCCGGGGAGTGGGCACGCGGATGCTGGTGCTGCCCGACGGCGAGATCCACGGCACCATCGGCGGCGGCATCGGCGAGCATGAGATCATCCAACAGGCCCGGCAGGCCATCGCCGACGGCGGCAGCCGTCTGCTGGAGACCTCCCTGGCGGGGGAGATCGAGTTGAATTCGGCGGCCATTTGCGGCGGCCGCTTCCTCACCCTGATCGGCTACTGGCAAGGCGCCGCCGACCGGACCCTGGCGGCAGCCATCGACACCGCCCTGGAAGCCGGCCGCCAACCGGTGCTTTTTGAATTGACCGCCGCCGGCGGGGGAGAAAACTGGGGCCGGATTTTTTTCGACCCGGAAACCGGCACCCTGCTGACGGCCGGCGACCCGCCCGAGCCCCGACGCCTGGTGCAGGAATGGACCGGCAGCGAAGCGACCGGCTACCTGAAGCTGGCCGGGTGCCGGGTGATGGCAACCCGGCTGCAGCCGCCGCCCCGGATGATCATTTTCGGCGGCGGGCACCTGGCGGTGCCACTGGTGGAAATGGCCGCCTGGTGCGGTTTCGCCCCCACGGTAATCGATGACCGGCCCGAGTTTGCCGACCCCCGGCGTTTTCCGCGGGCCAGCCGGGTGCTGGCCGCCCCGATGGACGACGTTCGGGAGCTGCTGGCGCCGGGCCCGACAACCTATTATGTACTGATCACCCGGGAACACCGGCACGACGACCTGTTGCTGCGGCAGCTGCTGGGCACTTCCTACGCCTACCTGGGGATGATCGGCAGCCGGCGCCGGACGGCCAAGGTCAAGGAGCGCCTGGTCAAGGACGGCTACGATGCCGCCGAGGTGGCTGCCGTGCACGCCCCCATCGGCCTGCCGATCAAGGCCCAGACACCGGAGGAAATCGCCATCAGCATCATGGCGGAAATCATCGCCGTCAGAAATTCCTGACTCTCAGTATTTTATTTTCTTATCACCGCCGAAACGGGCAAGGAGCAGAAAATGAAAACGGTTATCACCCTCAACATCAACGGCGACCGGTACGAGGTGGCCGTCAATCCCTGGCGGACCCTCAACGAGGTTTTGCGCGAGGACCTGAAGCTGACCGGCACCAAGCTGGGCTGCGGCACCGGCGACTGCGGCGCCTGCACCGTGCTGGTGGACGGCAAGTCGGTCAGCTCTTGCCTGACGCTGGCCATCGAGCTGGAAGGCCGGGAGATCACCACCATCGAAGGCCTGGCCCCCAATTCCGAGGAGCTGCACCCCATCCAGGAATCTTTCATCAACAAGGGCGCCATCCAGTGCGGCTACTGCACTCCAGGAATGATCATGTCCACCGCCCACCTGCTCAAGCAGAATCCCCGGCCCACGGAAGCGGAGATCAGGGCCGGGCTGTCCGGCAACCTCTGCCGCTGCACCGGCTACAACAAGATCGTCGACGCCATCAAGGACGCCGCCGAGAAAATGTCGTCATCGTCGGATTAAACCGAACCATTTGCCAACCAGGAGAATTCCCGTGTCATTACCCAAATTCAGTTACCTGGCTCCGGACACCCTGGAAGAAGCCTGCCGCCTGCTGGCCGCCCACCAGGGAAAAATCAAAATCAAGGCCGGCGGCACCGACCTGCTGGTCCGCATGTCGGCCCGGGCCTTCAAACCCGACTACGTCCTGGCCCTGGGCAAGGTAGCCGGCCTGGACCACATCACCTTCGATCCCCGGACCGGCCTGCGGCTCGGGGCCATGGCCAAGCTGGCCGACGTGGTTGATCACCCGGCGGTCCGGGAACACTACCCGATGCTGGCCCGGGCGGCCAAGGCTACCGCCACCGTGCAGATCCGCAACATGGGCACGGTGATGGGCAACATCTGCAACGCCTCGCCGTCGGCTGACAACATTCCCACCCTGATGGTGCGGGAAGCCTCGGTCATCGCCCTGGCCGCCACCGGTGAACGGGAGATCCCCCTGGCGGAGTTCTTTCTCGGCCCGGGGAAAACCGCTCTGCAGCCGACGGAAATCGCCACGGAAATCCGGGTGCCGGTCCCGGAAGCCGGCAGCGGCGTCAGCTACCAGAAGATTTCGCCCCGCTCCAAGGTTGACATCGCCGCCGTCAACGTGGCCGCTTTCCTGCTGCTGGACGGCGAACGCCGGTGTCGCCAGGCGCGCCTCTGCCTGGGCGCCGTGGGCCCGACGCCCTTGCGGGCGCCGCGCACCGAGGACTTCCTGGTCGGCAAGGAACTGCGGCCGGAAGTCCTGGAAGAGGCCGGCGAGCTGGCCGCCGGCGAGGCGACCCCCATCAGCGACGTCCGGGCCTCGAAAGAATACCGGCGGCTGATGGTGGCCATCCTGACCAAGCGGGCACTGGTTGAAGCCCACAACCAGGCTCTGCACCACTGAAACGCACGCAACCAAAGGACAGAGAGGATAAAATGAGTAAAAATTTCTCCGTGGTCGGACAAAGCCTGCCCCGGGCCGACGCCCGCATCAAGGCGGTCGGCGCCGCCCAGTACGCCGATGACATTATTCTCCCCGGCATGCTCTACGGCAAGCTGCTGCGCAGCCCGGTAGCCCATGCCAGAATCCTCAACATCGATGTCAGCCAGGCCAAGAAACTGCCAGGGGTCAAATGCGTCATCACCGGTGACGACACCCTGAAGATCAAGTTCGGCAACTGGCGCCTGGTGCCGGAAAGCCAGGACGAGTACCCCCTGGCGGTGGACAAGGTGCGTTTCATCGGCGACGAGGTGGCGGCGGTGGCGGCCATCGACAAGGACATCGCCGAAGAGGCCCTGTCGCTGATCAAGGTGGAATACGAAGAGCTGCCCGGCGTGTTCAGCGTCGAGGAAGCGATGGCCGAGGGAGCGCCGGTGATTCACGAGCTCAATCCCAACAACATCAGCCTGCAGCGGAAAATCGACTACGGCGACCTGGACAAGGCTTTTGCCGAATGCGACCTGATTCTCGACAACGAGTTCAAGGTGCACGCCGTCAGCCACGCCTACATGGAACCCTGCGCCTGCGTCGCCGAGTACGACCACAACGGCCGCCTGACCGTCTGGACCTCGACCCAGACCCCCTACTTCGTCCAGTGCCTGCTGGCCAAGACCCTGGGCATGCGGGAAAACGACATCCGGGTGATCAAGCCTTTCGTCGGCGGCGGCTTCGGCGGCAAGATGGAACTGCGCAAATGGGAGTTCTGCGCCGCCTTCATGGCCCGGCAGACCGGCCGCCCGGTGAAGTTCACTCTCACCCGGGCGGAAGAACTGGCCACCGGCCGGCGGCGGCATCCCATGTCGATCCGCTCCAAGGTCGGTTTCAAAAAGGACGGCACCCTGGTGGCCAAGGAGTTCACCGCCTACCTGGACGGCGGCGCCTACAACAGCATGGGGCCGACGGCGGCCTTCCTCTGCGGCAACTTTGGCGGCATGCTCTACCGCTATCCCAACTACCGCTACAACGGCTACCACGTCTACACCAACAAGCCGCCGGCCGGGGCCATGCGCGGCTTCGGCGCTCCCCAGGCCCTGTTCGTCGCCGAGACCCAGATGAACATGGCCGCCGAACAGCTGGGTATCGATCCCCTGGACATCCGGCTGAAAAACGCCATGGAAACCGGCGACGAGATCCCCGGGGTGGCCACCATCTCCAGCTGCGGCTTCAAGGAATCCCTGCTCAAGGTGGCGGAAATGACCAACTGGCGGGAAAAAAGGCGGCAGCTCGGCAAGGGCAAGGGCATCGGCATCGGCTGCTACAGCTTCATCTCCGGCGGGGTTTTCAACTGGTTCAACACCCAGTACAACTTCACCCGGGCCGAGGTGCGGGCCTTTGACGACGGTACTGTTCACCTGCTGACCATGGCCTCCGACATCGGCCAGGGCTGCGACACGGTGCTGCGCCAGATCCTCGCCGAGGAGCTGGGGCTGAAGATGGAGGACATCCGCCTGACGGCCGCCGACACCGCCGTCACCCCCCAGGCCGACCTGGGCACCTGGGGCAGCCGGGTGACCCTGATGGCCGGCAACGCCGTCCGCAAGGCGGCGCAGGAGATCAAGGACCAGCTCTACAAGGTAGTGTCGCTGAAGTTCGACCTCAACGTCATCCATGATCTTGACTGCCGGGACGGCATGGTGTTTGCCAAGAACCGGCCGGACCGCGGCATCCCCTTCGGCGAGGCCGTGCGGCTGGCCCAGCGGGCCAACCGCGGTGAACCGATCATCGGCTACGGCTCTTATACCCCCCGGGGCAAGGGGCTGGTGACCCCGGCCTTCAGCTTCGGCGCCCAGGTGGCCGAAGTCACCGTCGACATGGAAACCGGGGCGATCACCGTCGACGAGATGAACACCGCCCACGACTGCGGCACGCCGATCAACCCCATGTCGGTGGAGGGCCAGCTGGAAGGCTCGGTGCACATGGGGCTCGGCTACGCTCTCTGCGAACAGTTCATCATGAAAGGCGGCAAGACCCTGACCGCCACTTTCCTGGACTACAAGATCCCCTGCGCCGAGGACATGCCGCCGGGGAAATCGGTCCACGTGGAAACCTACGAACCGGACGGCCCCTTCGGCGCCAAGGAAGCCGGGGAAGGCCTGGTGTCGCCAACGGCGCCGGCAATCGCCGATGCCGTCTACCATGCCACCGGCTACCGCTGCACCGAACTGCCGATCACGCCGGAAAAAATTCTCCGGGGGCTGGGCAAACTGTAGGCTGCCGGAAAGCGAGGTAAAAATGAGCAACCGGCAAAAACCGGCCCTGGTCACCAAGACCATCACTCCCGGCGACCCGCCCCCCTGTCTGCAGCCGGACTACGGCACCTGCCGCGGCTGCTTCGGCTGGCCGGCCATGTACGACGCCGCCCTCCGGGGGGAGCCCGGCTGGCTCGGGGTAGCCATCAGCTGCGCGGTCACCGGGCTGACGGTGGTCGTCAGGGAAGCGGAATAGAAATCAGTTGTCATAAAATCGGCAAGAGGCCGGCCACCAGAGGCCGGCCTCTTGCGTGCAGACACCGCGGCAACTCAGGACGGAGACGCGGCCGGCTCCTTGCCGGCCGGCGGCAGCAGGCGAGCCAGCAGGGCGGTGAAAGCGGTGGCGACCACAAAGCGGATGGCCAGCAGCAGCCAGCCGTTGGCGCCGATGGCAACAAACAGCAGGGTATCCTCGAACATGGAATGGTTGATGGAAAGGAAAGTGATGATCAGCACCATTTCCCGGCGATTCAGCACCCCCTGGCGGGAGCTGTGGATGATCAGACCGGCGCCGTAGGCCAATCCCAGGGTCAGGCCAACCACCAAGGGAAAGGCGGCGTGGCCGGAAAGCCCGATAAAACGCACCACCCGGGCCAGCCGGGCAGCCAGCCACTCCAGCACCCGAAGTTCCTCGAGGAACTGCATGACCACCATCAGGGGCACGACGATCAGGGCAATATGCCAGACCTGCCGCAGGCTGCCGGCTAGTCCCGCCAGCAGGAGGGCGGGGAAACCGCTC
>JAFDMG010000072.1 GCA_019306045.1 Deltaproteobacteria bacterium
ATGCAAGGGCGCCATCGCCAAGTGGTAAGGCAGAGGTCTGCAAAACCTCCATCCCCGGTTCGAATCCGGGTGGCGCCTCCAGCTTGCCTGCCTGCACTCCACCTCGGAAAACTGTTGCCTGGATGGCGGAATTGGTAGACGCAAGGGACTTAAAATCCCTCGGTGTTAGACACCGTGCCGGTTCGATTCCGGCTCCAGGCACCATTGTTTACCGCTAGTTGTGCCATATCCTTAAAGTTTTACTTTATTCAGCTCAAACCGGTTTCCCCCTCACTTTATCCCATTCTTGTTCCTCCTGCGGCCCGTCCGGCCAGACGGTGTTGCGTGCGTTTATTTGTACCCCGGCCGCGACGGCGCTTCCTTGGTCAATAATTTTCCTCACCGCCGCGCCGGCGGGAATCATCACCCGTACCAGAGGATGTGATTGGCCTCCAGCGGCACGACGGCGGCCGGATGCCAGGGAATGACCCTCGGGGTGTAGTCGCCGGCCGGCCGGCCGGCGGCCACGGTGGCCGTGTACAGGAAGCCGTTGACCGTGCCGGGAAACTCCTTTTCCGGGGTCATGGGCAGCCGCTCAGGCTCCCCGCCGGCATCAAGGGGTTCGGCGTAAAGTTCCACCCTGACCGCCGCCGGGCTGAGGTCGTCCAGGTAGACCGGCACCCGGAAAAGATAATGGCCGTCGTCAGTCCGGGAGACCGCCTGGCGGCCAAAATGGACATAGGGCCAATGGCGGCCGATTTCGCGCTGCCATTGCTGCAGTTCCCGTCCCAGGGCCCCGCCGTCCGCGGCCCGCTGCCGGTAGCCGCGGGCTCCGGGCAGGTAAAGCTGTTCGGTATACTGGCGCAGCATCCGGTTGGCGGAAAAGCCGGGAGTCAGCTGCGCCATGCTGGCCCGCATCTTGGCTACCCACCTGACCGGAATGCCGTTTTCGTCCCGGTCGTAAAAAGCAGGAATTACCTCCTCTGCCAACAGCCGGTAAAGCTCGTCGGCCTCGACGGCATCCCAGCCCGGATCGTCGCCGTGGTCCCGGCGGTCGCCAAGGGCCCAGCCCACCTCCGGGCGATAGGCTTCCGCCCACCAGCCGTCCAGCTCCGAAAGATTGAGGCCGCCGTTGCTGAGTACTTTCATGCCGCTGGTGCCGCTGGCCTCCCATGGCCGCCGCGGGGTATTGATCCACAGGTCGACTCCCTGCACCAGCCGGGCGGCCAGCTCCATGTCGTAGTCGTGCACGAAAACCACGAACCGGCTCATCTCTTCCGTCATCGCCAGGCGCACCCACTCCCGCACCAGCCGCTTGCCCTCCTGGTCGTCGGGATGAGCCTTGCCGGCAATGATCAGCTGGACCGGCCGTTCCGGGTCGGCAAACAGGCGCCGCAGCCGTTCCGGATCATGGAGCAGAAGATTCGGCCGCTTGTAAGCGGTAAACCGGCGGGCAAAACCGATGGTCAGAGCGTTCGGATCCAGGATGACAGCCCCTTTTTCTGCCGGCGGGTCGCCGGCGCCGAGGATGGCCCGCTGCCGCTGCTGCCGCCGCCGCACGTTTTCGATCAGCCGGAGCCGGTTGGCCGACCGGCAGGCCCACAAGGTGGCGTCATCGATGACGCTGATTTTTTCCCGGATTTTCTCCTGGGTGCCGAGCCAGCGCTCGCGGCCGCATTTTTCCGTCCACAGGAGGTCGGAAAAAGTGGAATCCCAGGAAGGCACGTGGACGCCGTTGGTAATCGCGCTTACCGGCACCTCGACCTGCGGCCAGCGGGGAAAGAGGGGCTGGAAAATCTCCCGGCTGACCGTGCCGTGCAGCCGGCTGACGCCATTGACCGCCCCGCTGCCGTGGAGGGCCAGGTAGGCCATGTTGAACGGCTCGCCGGCATCATCTGGCCGGCAGCGTCCAAGGGCCAGGAGCTGCTCGGCGGTGATTCCCAGGCGGCGGGCATAATCCCGGGTGTACTGCCTGATCAGCCCGGCCGGATAGCGGTCGAAAGCCGCCTCGACGGGGGTGTGGGTGGTGAAAACATTGCCTGCCCGGGTGCAGCGCAGGGCCACATCGAAATCAACCTTGTGCTCCTCCATGAAAGCACGGGCCCTTTCCAGGACGGCAAAGGCGGCGTGTCCCTCGTTGAGGTGGCAGATGTCGCAGCGGATGCCCTTGGCGGCCAGCAGCCGCCAGCCGCCGATGCCGAGGACGATCTCCTGCTGCAGTCTGATCTCCGGGCCGCCGCCGTAGAGCTTCTCGGTAATCCCCCGGTCCCGGGGCAGGTTCAGGGGGTCGTTGCTGTCCAGCAGGTAGAGGCAGACCCGGCCGACCTGAGCTTCCCAGGCCCGCAGGTTCAGCTGCCGCCCCGGCAGTTCGAGCCCGATCCTGATCCAGTTGCCCTCGTCGTCGCGCAGCGGCGTAATGGGCAGGATTGCCGGGTCGTTGTAGGGATAAAATTCCAGCTGGTTGCCTTCCATATCCAGACCCTGGCGGAAATAGCCCTGCTGATACAGCAGGCCGACGCCGTAGACCGGCACGCCCAGGTCGCTGGCGGTTTTCAGCAGGTCCCCCGCCAGGATTCCCAGGCCGCCGGAGTAGATCGGCAGGGCCTCGTGCAAACCGAACTCCATGCTGAAATAGGCCACGCCGGCCAAGGCGTCGGTCCCGATGTTGGTGGAAAACCAGGTGGGCTGGCTGAGAAGCGCCTGGCGCCGGGCCAGCTGGCGGTGCAGTTCGGTGAGGAACTCCTCGTCAACCGCCAGCTCCTCCAGGTGCGTCTGGCTGACGCTTTCGAGAATAAACCAGGGATTGCCGGTGGATTCCCACAACAGCGGGTCAAGCCGCTGCCAGAGAAGGTCGGCGTCGTGCTGCCAGCTCCAGGACAGGTCGGCGGCCAGGGTGGCTAGACCGCTCAGCGGTTCGGGCAGAATGCGGGCCAGGTAGTGGTTGGAATACATCTATTTTCTCCTCAAATTTTGGGTGGATTTGCCGATTAGGAAACATTATAGCCAGCGTTTAGCGGGAAGTAAACCGGCAGTCCGCCGGCATCCTCCAGGGAGGCAGACCATGAAAATCGTTTCGGCCGCCATCGAAATGGCCGCCAGCCACACCTACAGCAGTTCCCTGGTCCGGGAAGAGCGCCTCCAGTTCAGGGCCCCGGCCGGAGAAGCCGCCGTCCGGCAGCGGCCAGCGGCCGGTCATGGCCGGGGTATCGCCGACCGGCTGTCCCTTTCCCTCCGGGCCCGGCAGCGGCAATCGCTGCCGCCTGAACCCCCGGCCGCCGACGAAGCCTCCGGCGAGCTGACCATCGAGCTGAGCCCCGAAGACCGCCGGAAAATCAAGATCCTGGAACACCTCTGGCGGCAGCTCACCGGCAAGGAAGTCCACCTGCGGATCGCCGGTCTGCAGCTTGACAACACATCCGCTGCCGACCGGCAGCCGGCGACGGGCGGCGGCCCCGGCATGGAATACCATTATCACGAAGAATACCGCGAAGAGGAAAAAACCGCTTTCAGCAGCTCCGGCGTGGTCAGGACCGCCGACGGCCGGGAGATTGCCTTCCGCCTCGATCTGCAGCTGGAACGGGAGTTTGTCCAGCAAACGGATTTCAGCCTGCAGGTCGGCGATCCCGAACTTACCGACCCCCTGGTTATCAATTATGCCGGCCCGGCCGCCGACCTGGCAACGGCCAGTTTTGCCTTCGACCTCAATATGGACGGCCGGCCGGAACAACTGCCCACGCTCAAGCCGGGCAGCGGCTTCCTGGTTCTGGACAAGAACGGCGACGGCCTGATCAACGACGGCAGCGAACTGTTCGGCCCCGCCAGCGGCGACGGTTTTGCCGAGCTGCGCCGCTATGACCTGGACGGCAACCACTGGCTGGACGAGAACGACCCGGCTTTCGCCCGCCTGCAGATCTGGCTGGGCGGCGACCAGGGGCAGGGCGAGCTGTTCAGCCTGCGGGAGCAGGGAATCGGGGCTATCTGTCTGGAAGCGGCTGCCACCCCTTTTACCCTCGCGGACAGCCGGAACCAGACCCTGGGACAGGTGCGCTCCAGCGGCCTTTTCCTCCGGGAGGACGGCACGGCCGGCAGCCTCCAGCAGGTTGACCTGGCCACCTGACAACCGCCCGCCCCTGCCGGCAGCCGGCACCGGCAGCTTGTGGCCGCCGGGCTTTCATGATATGTAAATGTCCATGGGAGACTGGATAGATATCCAGGCGGACCGCCAGCACATCGCCCGGGAAAAAGAGAAGGCCCGGGCTCTGCGGCGCACCGCCTGGTGGCAGAAGCGGGTCGCGGCTGGCATCTGCCACTACTGCGGCCGCCGCCGGCCGCCGGCCGAATTGACCATGGATCACATTGTGCCCCTCTCCCGGGGGGGTCGCAGCGTCAAGGGCAACGTCGTTCCCTGCTGCCGGGAGTGCAACAGCCGCAAGAAATACCTGACCCCGGTGGAGATGATCTTCGACCATCTCACGGAGGAAAACCGGGAGAAGTAATTCCCCTACCGCTACCGCCGGCCTTCATCTTTCCCGTTTCAAAACCGTTCAATCAGCTTGTCGATCAGGAAGCTGCTTTCCCGCAGGGCCTGGTCGCCGAAGGGACCGAACCAGTCGGCAACGGCGGCAAATTCCCGGTGGAATGCCTGCTTGTCCGGCGCCGCCAGCATTTGCCGCAATTCCGCCAGCGAGTCCAGGTAGGCAAGCAGCATGGCGGTGCGCTGGCGGTCGGCAAAGATGATTTCGCCGTACAGCCCGGGATCCTGGGCGAAAAGGCGCCCCACCATTCCCAGCTCGAGGCGGTAGATGGGGCTGGAAAACTCCAGGGTCCGCTGCAGGTCGACTCCCTGCCGGCAGAGGAAACGGCCAAAGGCGAAGGTGGCGAAATGGCGCAGGGCCTGGACAATGGCCATGATCCGGTCGTGTTCGGCGGCGCCGGCCTGAACGGTGACCGCGCCCCAGGCCTGGAACTGCTCGATCACCCAGCGGCACTTTTCCTCCTGGCGGCCGGGGGTGACCACGACGATCTGCTTGTCCAGCGTCGAGGTGCTGGCACCGAACAGGGGATGCAAGCCCAATACCGGGCCCGCATGGGCGGCCAGCATGGCCCGCAGGGGCATCTCCTTGACGCTGGTGATGTCGGCCAGGACAACCTCGGGATCCAGGTGGGGCCCCAGACGGGCGATGGCTTCCCCGGTAACGTCGATGGGCACTCCCACCAGGGCCAGGTCGATGCCGCGGCAGAGTTCGGCTGCCCGTTCCCAGTCATCCCGCTCCAGGATGCGCACCTGGTAGCCGGACTGGGTGAACCAGCGCCGAAAATAGGCACCCATTTCCCCGGCGCCGCCGACCAGCAGCACGGTGGCGCCCGGCCGGACCGCCCGGGCGGCCAGGCTGCGGTTCTGGGTTGCCCGGGAATGCCGCATAATCTGCCGGAAGATTTCCTCGACAAAATCCGGTGCCAGCCCCCGGGCCGCCGCCGCCCGGCGGCGCTGGGAAATCAGGTCTTCCTCCCGGGCCGGGTGGTAGGCAGGCAGCTGGTGACGCTTCTTGATTTCGGCAACCTCTTCCACCAGCCGGCGGCGCTCGGCCAGCAGATCCACCAGCCGGTCGTCAAGACTGTCGATTCGCGCCCGCAGCTCTTTCAGTTCCCGGTCAACGTCAGGCATGGTTTCAGAACCGCAGGAGGTGAACTTCGTGGGTTGCCAGCCATTCGTCGAATTTCCGTCGCAGGTAACGCTTGAACCACTGGCGGCAGGCGGGCACCAGCAGCAGGATGCCGACCAGATCGGTCAACAGGCCGGGAGTCAGCAGCAGCAGGCCGGCGATCAGGATCAACATGGCATCGACGATCTCTTCCGCCGGCAGCACCCCCTGCTGCAGGTTCATCCGCACCTGGAACAGGGCCTGCAGCCCCTGGCGGCGGGCCAGCCAGGCGCCGACGAAGCCGGTGACAAATACCAGCAGAATGGTGTCCAGAATGCCGATTGTCCGGCCAATCTCCAGCAGGAAACAGATCTCCAGCATCGGCACCAGGGTGAACAGCAAGAAAAGTCTCAGCATTTTCTCTCTTCCTGTTTGTTGGTGGTGGCCATATCGTAGCCATGGAAATGCATGGTGAAACTCCCTTTGCCCTTGGTCGCCGACCGCAGGTCGGTGGTATAACCGAAAAGGCGGCGCAAGGGCACCAGGGCGTTGATGCTGCTGTAAAACTCCTGGTGCTCGATGGCGTTGACCTTGCCGCCCCGGGCGTTGAGATCGCCGATCACCTCGCCGACGTTTTCCGGCGGCACGACGATGTCGACGCTCATGATCGGTTCCAGGAGGGCCGGGGCCGCCTGCTGCAGGGCCTGGCGCAGGGCATTGGCGGCCGCCACTTTCAGGGCGACGCGGGTGAAGTCCCCGGGCTCGCCCTCGATGGCCTCGACCCTGACCGCCACGTCCACCAGGGGGTAGCCCTGCAGGGCGCCGGCTCCCAGGGCTTCTTCCACCCCTTCCCGGACCGCCGCCAGCAGCGGCGCCGGCAGGTCGGCCAGCGCTTCGGCAACGGTGATCTGGTTGCCGGCCTCCCGCGGCCGGGGGGCAACCCTGACCGTCAGCCGGGCAAACTGCCGTTCCTTTTCATCCTCGTCATACCGTTCGAACTGGGCGGTGGCCGTCGCTTCCCGGGTGATCGATTCCTGGTAGAGCACCTGGGGTTTGCCGAGCCTGGTCTCCAGGTTGTACTCCGCCGCCAGGCGCTCGGTGATGATCTCCAGGTGCAGCTCCCCCATGCCGGAGATTACCACCTGGCCGGTCTCCTCGTCCAGCTTGACGGCAAAAGTGGGATCTTCGTCGCTCATTTTCTCCAGGATGTCCCAAAGCTTTTCCTGGTCGACATTTTTTTTCGGTTCGATGGCGGCGGAAATCACCGGCCGGGCAAATTCCATCCCCTCCAGCAGCAGCGGCCGCTCCTCCTGGCAGAGGGTGTCGCCGGTTATGCTGCGTTTAAGTCCCATGACGGCGACGATCTCCCCCGGCCCGGCCCGCTCGATGCGGATTTTTTTCCTCGCCTGCATCTGGTAGAGACGGGCCACTTTTTCGCCGGCCTGCAGGCGGGGGTTGTACAAGGTTTGACCAGCGGTCATGGTGCCGGCATAGAGGCGCAGGAAAGACAGGCGCCGGCCTTCCATCATCGCCACCTTGAACAGCAGGGCGGTCAGCGGTTCGCTGGCGGCGCTGCGGCGTTCTTCCACTTCCCCGGTCAGGGGGTTGACGCCGGTTACCGGCGGGATCTCGTCCGGTGCCGGCAGGAAATCGATTACCGCCTCCAGGAGCGGCTGGATGCCCTTGTTCTTCAGGCCGCTGCCACAAAGAACTGGCACCGCTTTCCCCTCGATGGTCAGCCGCCGCAAAACCGGGCGCAGACTGTCGGCGGTCAGCTCCCGGCCTTCCAGGTAGTCCTCCAGCAGCTGGTCATCGTGTTCGGCAACCTGTTCCCA
>JAFDMG010000073.1 GCA_019306045.1 Deltaproteobacteria bacterium
TCTTGGCTGCGGTGCCGGCTTTCCCGGACTGCCGCTGGCCATTGTCCGGCCGGCGGACCGGTTTTTGCTTGTGGAAGCCCGGCAGAAAAAAGTACTCTTTGTGCGGCAGGTGATTGACCGCTTGCAGCTGCGGAACGTGGCCAGCATCCATTTGCATTTGCGGCGGGGAAATGGTAGAAATGAGCTGGGTTCTCCGGTGGCAGTCATGGTAACCCGGGCCCTTTCCCTGGCCGGGGAAGTCCTGCCGGCGGCCGCCGGGATGCTGGCTGCCGGCGGCCGTCTGCTGCTGTCGGCAACGGCTGGCAACCGGGAGGTATTTCACCGGCAGCTGGCCGCCAGCGGCTTCTTGCGGCTGGTGCGGGAGCAAGAGGTGGAAATTCCTTTTCTCGGACAGCGGCGCTACCTGCTGCTGGCCGAGAAAATCGGAAAGCAGGAGGATGGCTGAGCGCCGCGGATGGGCAAGATCTCGATAGCCAACCAGAAAGGCGGGGTCGGCAAAACCACCACCGCCGTCAACCTGGCGGCCTCGCTGGCTATTGCCGAGCGGCCGACCCTGCTGGTTGATCTCGATCCCCAGGGCAATGCCACCAGCGGCGTCGGCATCGATCCCGCCGACGGTCAGCGGACCATCTACCACGCCCTGCTCGGCTTTGCGGCGCCGGAAGAGGTGGTGCGGCCGACCCCGTTTGCCCACCTCGACCTGCTGCCGGCCAATCCCGACCTGATCGGCGCCGAAGTGGAACTGCTCGGTTTCGAACGGCGGGAGTACCTGTTGGCCGAGCTTTTGCGGCCCCTCCGGGACCGGTACCAGTTCATCATCATCGACTGTTCCCCCTCCCTGGGCCTGTTGACCATCAATTCCCTGACGGCCGCCGATTCCATTCTCATTCCCCTGCAGAGCGAGTATTATGCCATGGAAGGCCTCGGCCAGCTGCTGCACACGGTGGAACGGGTGCGCCAGGCTCTCAATCCCGGCCTGGAGATCGAGGGCATCCTGCTGACAATGGTGGATCAGCGCACCACCCTGGCCCAGCAGGTGGAACGCGAGGTGCGTTCCCACTTCGGCTCCCAGGTTTTCCAGGTGGTGATTCCCCGCAACGTGCGGCTCAGCGAGTCGCCCAGCCACGGCATGCCCATCGCCCTCTACGACGTTTCTTCCA
Organism: Deltaproteobacteria bacterium; assembly: GCA_019306045.1. Lineage (GTDB taxonomy): Bacteria > Desulfobacterota > Anaeroferrophillalia > Anaeroferrophillales > Anaeroferrophillaceae > JAFDMG01. Next base: position 1,161 of record JAFDMG010000073.1, read on the forward strand.
AGGGGGCCCAGGCCTACCTGCGGCTGGCCGATGAGTTTCTCCGCCGGCAGCCGGCCGCCGATCTGGCCCTGGCGACCTGAGTCCATCCGGCACCCGGGACAATTTTTGGCGGCGGGCAGCCGCCGCTTCGAGGTTGAATATGACTGACAATTTCAAGAAAGCCCCGGCCGGCGGCCGCCGGGGACTCGGCAAGGGTCTGGGGGCCCTGCTGCCGCGGACGGAGGCCCCGGCCGGTGACAAGCTGATCCTCTGTTCCCTGTCGTTCATCGAGCCCGACGAGCGGCAGCCGCGCCGGCGCTTCGATCCCGAGAAGCTGGCGGAACTGGCGGCTTCCATCAAGGAGAAAGGCGTGGTGCAGCCGGTCCTCGTGCGGCCCACCGGCGAGCATGGCCGCTACCGCCTGGTGGCCGGCGAACGGCGGTGGCGGGCGGCGCAGCAGGCCGGCCTGGCTCAGATTCCCGCCATCGTCCTCAGCCTGGACGATCGCCAGGCGGTGGAGGTTTCCCTGATTGAAAACCTGCAGCGGGAGGATCTCAACGTGGTGGAAGAGGCCCGCGGCTACCAGCGGCTGATCGAGGAGTTTTCCTTCAGCCACGAGGAGGTGGCCCGCACCCTGGGCAAGGACCGCTCCACGGTCACCAATATGCTGCGGCTGCTCAACCTGGCCCCGGAAGTGCTGGCCATGCTGGAGGAAAACCGCCTCAGCATGGGTCACGGCCGGGCCTTGCTGGCCGTCGGCGACCCGGAGGAACAGGTGGCCCTGGCCCGCCAGGTGGCCGCCCGCCGGCTGTCGGTGCGCCAGACGGAGCGGCTGGTCAAAGGTCGGGGGCGGGAAGAGAGCGCCGGCCGGGAAGCGCCGGGGAAAAAACCCCGCCTTTCGCTCCATGAACAGGCTCTCTGCGACCGGTTGCAGCAGAGCCTGCAGACCCGGGTCAACCTGCGCTGGCTGGACCGGGAGCGGCAACGCGGCTGTCTGGAGATCGAATTTTATGATGCCGAGGAACTGCAGCGGCTGGCGGCGCAGCTGACCGGCGGCAAATGAAGATTACAGCCGGTTGGCTTCGAGCCAGGCGGCCAGCTCGGCGTTGGCCCGGGCACAGTAAGCAGCCTTGCGGGCTGCTTTTTTCATTTTCTGCTCCAGGGGCGGAAAGAGGCCGAAATTGACATTCATCGGCTGGAAGTTTTTGCTGTGGGTGTTGGTGACGTGGGTTCCCAGGCTGCCAAGGGCGGTGGCGGGCGGCAGCGGCGCCGGGGCGCCGCGGTAGTGTTGCAGCGCCAGCTGCCGGCCGACGATCAGGCCGCTGGCCGCCGATTCCAGGTAGCCTTCGACGCCGCTGAGCTGGCCGGCAAAAAACAGTCCCGGCTGTTGCCGGTGCTGGAAATTGCGGTCGAGTATCCGGGGGGCGTCGATGAAGGTATTGCGGTGCATGGTGCCGTAGCGGTAAATGACCGCCTTCTCCAGGCCGGGGATGAGCCGGATAACCTTTTCCTGCCAGCCGAAGGTCAGCCGGGTCTGGAAGCCCACCAGGTTGAACATGGTGGCTTCCCGGTTTTCCGGCCGCAGCTGGACGACGGCATAGGGCTGCCGACCGGTGCGGGGGTCGGTGAGGCCAACCGGTTTCAACGGTCCGAAAGCCAGGGTGTCCGGACCGCGGGCGACCATGGCTTCCACCGGCATGCAGCCCTCGAAGACTTTCTCGTCTTCGAATTCCCGGCGGCGGGCCACGTCGCCGGCGGCAATGGCTTCCACCAAACGGTAATACTCCTCCCGGTTCAGGGGACAGTTGAGGTAGTCGCCGCCGTCCGCCTGCCAGCGGTTGGCCCGGAAGCATTTGTTCATGTCGATGGACTCGGCGGCGATGATCGGCGCCGTGGCGTCGTAGAAATGCAGCTGCCGGCCCACCAGGGCCGCCAGTTCCCGGGCCAGGGGCGCCGAGGTCAGGGGACCGCTGGCGATGATCAGCGGCCGTTCGGCGGGCAGGGAGGCGACCTCCCGGCGCACGAGAGTGATCAGGGGGTGGCCGGTGATGGCGGCGGTGATCTGCTCGGCAAAGGCCTGGCGGTCAACGGCCAGGGCCGAGCCGGCCGGCAGAGCCGTCTGGCGGGCCGCCCGCATGATCAGCGAACCGCAGGCCTCCATCTCCCGTTTCAGCTGCCCGGCGGCATGGTCCGGGGCGTCGGAGCGCAGGGAGTTGGAGCAGACCAGTTCGGCCAGCAGGGGAGATTGATGGGCCGGGGAAAATTTCTCCGGCTTCATTTCGTAGAGGGTTACCGGCAGCTGGTGGCTGGCCAGCTGCCAGGCCGCTTCGCAGCCGGCCAGGCCGGCGCCGATGATGGTATGCATGGGAGGAGGCACGGTTTTTCGCCGCCGCCTAGCCGAACATGGTCAGGCTGATCATCGTCTGCTGGAAAAGCTCCACCAGGGGAAAATTCCGGTAATAGGGTTCGTGCTTGGCGATCCCTTCCAGGGTGGGCTGCAGCTGGGCGATGGTTTTTTCCCGGTCCATCTCCAGAACCTCCAGGTACCAGCTGATTCTTTCCGCCAGCTGGTAGACAATCAGGCTGCGGATGGTTTTTTCCTCCTTGCCTTCGTGCAGGTAGGGCATGGCCTCCGGTTCGTTGAGCAGCACCCGCCGGGCCACGTGGCGCAGGTAGGCCAGTTTTTTCTCCGGCGGGCTGCCGGCCTGGGGGGCATTGAGGAAATGTTCCTTGTAATTGGCGTATTCGCCTTTTTTCTCCAGGAACTGGCGGATGTGGGAACTTTCATAGGCCAGAAAGCGGGGGTTGATGGTCTCGGTTTCATAGAGAAAAAGGGGCAGCAGGCGCAGGCGGCCGTCGTCGAAATAGGCGGGGATGGTGGCGAAGCCGCCGTCGGCGTGGCGGATTTTGCCCTTCTTATCCAGCTTGCCGGTCAGGATGGGCAACTCTTCCCTTTTTTCAACGGCGATTTCCACCGGCGTGTCGAGGGTGGTTTCCACCAGGGTTTTCAGGTTGCCGAGATTTTCTTCGTCTTCCTGGCAGGAGTCGATGAATTTGCGGTAAAAATCAATGTCCATTTGGTTCCGTTTGCCTTTGCCGCGAGGGTTACGATTTCTGGCCCCGGCCGAAAGCCTGGTAGAGGCTCAGGACTTTTCTCGGGTATCTTCGAGGCACCGCCCCTCCCTGCCGCAGCCGCCGGCGGATGTAGGTGGGACCGTAATTGTAAGCCGCCAGCGCCGTCTGCAGGTCGGGAAACTGGCGCATCAGGGAGGCCAGGTAGCAGGTGCCCATGGTGATGTTCTGCCGGGGATCGTGCAGGGTTTCCGGGCCGTGCCAGGCGGTCTGCAGCTGCCGGGCAATGGCCCGGGCGACGAAGGGCCGCAGCTGCATCAGGCCGCGGGCCCCCCGGGAAGAGCGGGCCCGGGTGAAAAAGCTGCTTTCCACGTGGATGAGGGCGGCGATCAGCTGGGGATCGCAGTGGAAGCGGTGGGCCGCCTGCCAGATGTAGCCGGCGAGGACAGCCGCCCGCCGGGGGGAGATGCCCCGCCGCAGGTGCTGGATGTTGGCCTGCAGCCGTTGAAAAGCCGCCAGGGAACAGCTTTCCCCCACCGGCGCCGGGGCAGCGAACGCCATCACCGGCGCCAGCGCCGGGTCGACTGCCGGCCGCCGGCCGGGCAGGGAGCCGGCGGCGGCCACCAGCAGGGCAAAAGTAAAGGCAATCCACAGATTGCCCCAGGGGTTTCTACGTCGATTATCCATAAAGCTGCCCCCCTATAAATTATCCGTTGTTTTTTGTCAAGTTTTATCGCCATTTCCCGGTCCGCCGAGAAAAAAAGAGCTAAAAATACCCTTGTTTTTTGATGCCTTTTAATGTATGAGGGTATCTCTGTACGAGGTAATGGTCGACAAAATGCTTTATCAATAAAGGAGGGTGACGGATGGAAAATGCTTTTAGAGACTCGTTACTGAACAAGGACCTCTTGTCGGTTACCTGGGAGCTGGTCCCGGGCCGGGGGGCTTTTGAAAAAGCCCAGGAGGACCTGATTCTGGGAGCGGAACAGGCGGCCAAAAGCGGCAAGATCCATGCTTTGACCATTACTGACAACCCGGGCGGCAATCCGGCCATCTCGGCCGAAATCCTCGGCATCGAGGTCAGCAAGCTGGGCATCCAGCCCCTGGTGCACTTTACCTGCAAGGACAAGAGCCGGAACGAGATTGAAAACCTGCTCTACGGCCTGGAGCGGGCCGGGATCCCCAACCTGCTGGTGATGACCGGCGACTACCCGGTCTCCGGCTTCAAGGGCCGCTCCCGGCCGGTTTTCGACCTGGATCCGATCCACATCCTCCAGTTGATCACCGAGATGAACGAAGGCTTCGAGTATCCCGGTATGAAAGGGCCGATCAAGATCAAGCCGACCAACTTCTTCGCCGGGGCCGCGGTTTCCCCGTTCAAGAAGCTGGAATCGGAACAGATGGTCCAGTATTACAAGTTGAAGAAAAAGATCGACGCCGGGGCCCAGTTCGTGGTCACCCAGCTGGGCTACGACGCCCGCAAGTTCCACGAGGTGATCCAGATCAAGAAGAAATACGGCTTCCAGGTGCCCTTTATCGGCAACATCTACATTCTCCCCTTCGGGGCCGGTCGGGTAATGAGCAAGAACATGATCCCCGGCTGCGTCGTCACCCAGAAGCTGGTGGATACCCTCGACCAGGAGCGCAAGGCGGATGACAAGGGCAAGGGGGCCCGGCTGCTGCGGGGTGCCAAGATGTACGCCTTCATGAAGGGCATGGGCTACGACGGCGTGCACATCGGCGGCCACGGCATGAAGATCGACGACGTCATGTACATCATCGAAAAGGGCGAGGAGCTGGCACCCAACTGGCAGGATGTGGTGGCCGAGTTCGACTTTCCCCAGAAGGGCGGCTTTTACTACTTCAAGAAGGACGAGCAGACCGGCCTCAACGTCGACGAGGAAGCCCCGCGGACCGCGCCGCCGAATGCGCCGTTCAGCTACAAGTTCTCCCGCATGATGCACAATCTGATGTTCGAGCCGGACGGCATGCTGTTCGGCATGATGCGCGGTCTGAGCAAGGCGGCCGACAAGGGCGGCGCCTTCGGGCATTTCTTCCGTTTCAGCGAACACATGTCCAAGGTGGCTCTTTTCGAGTGCATGGACTGCGGCGACTGCGCCCTGACCGACGTGGCTTATGTCTGTCCCATGTCCCAGTGCCCGAAAAACCAGCGCAACGGCGCCTGCGGCGGCAGCTTCGAGGGCTGGTGTGAAGTCTATCCCGGCAAGCAGCAGTGCGTCTGGGTTCAGGCTTATGACCGCCTGAAGAAGTACAACGAGCAGGACAAAATCGAGAGCAACGTCGTGCCGCCGCCCAACTGGGATTTCTTCCATACCTCTTCGTGGGTCAATTTCTTCCTCGGTCGGGATCATGCCGCCAAGAAGCTGGGCATCGAACCGGTGGAGCAGAAGAAATAACGGCAGTTTGCAACGGGCAAGACCGTTAAAAGGCCGATGGCAGCAGTGCCATCGGCCTTTCTTTTGCCTGGCGGCGGTGTCCTTTTGCCGCTCCCGGGTTCAAGAGGCGGCCTGCTTCAGGCGCCGGAACACCTGGTCGAGAATGCCGTTGATGAAAGCTCCTGAATCCCGGTCGCCAAAGCGCTTGCTGATTTCAATGGCCTCGTTGATCGATACCTTGGGAGGGATGTCGGGGCGGTAGAGGAGTTCGTAGACCGCCAGGCGCAAAAGATTGCGGTCCACATAGGACATCCGGTTCAGCTTCCAGTTGTGGGATGAACGGCTGATGGCCTGGTCGATCTCCTCCAGGTGCTGGCGGACCCCCTGGGTCAGTTCCATGGCAAAAGGCCGGCTGCCGGCGAGCTTGCCGTAGTTTTCCCAGAAAAGGTGCAGCTGGGCGCGCAGATCCTCCTCGCCGACGATGTCCAGCATGTAAAGCATCTGCAGGGCCATCTCCCGGGCCTGGCGGCGTAAACCGGACATGATATCTGGTACCGTGTGTTCTTGCGGCTGCCGGTTTAGAGCTGCTGCAGCAGGTCGATGGTTTCCAGCAGGGAAAGGGCCGCGTCCCAGCCCTTGTTGCCGGCCTTGGTGCCCGCCCGTTCGATGGCCTGTTCGACGCTGTTGGTGGTCAGGATGCCAAAGGCGATCGGCAGGCCGGTTTCCAGGGAGGTCTGGGCGATGCCCTTGCTGACCTCGGCAGCAACGTAGTCAAAATGGGGGGTGTCGCCCCGGATTACCGCTCCCAGGCAGATGACGCCGTCGTACTGGCCGCTCTGGGCCAGCTTCTTCGCCACCAGGGGAATCTCGAAAGCTCCGGGAATCCGGCAGACGGTGCAGGAAGCCGCCGCCACCCCGTGCCGCTGCAGGGCGTCCAGGGCGCCTTCCAGCAGCCTTTCGGTGATGAAGCTGTTGAAACGGCTGACCACCAGGGCAATGCGGTACTTGCCGCCCTGGTCAAGCTTTCCTTCCAGGTATTTGGTCATTGGTGTGCTCCTTGTCTGTTGGCTGCATCGGCTTGCTGGCATTCATCCACCGTGCTGATCATGTGCCCCATTTTTTCCCGCTTGGTTTTCAGGTATTCAAAATTAATCTCGTTGGGCTC
>JAFDMG010000074.1 GCA_019306045.1 Deltaproteobacteria bacterium
ATCTACCGCATCGTCAAGGGCTGGCTGTGGCTGGTTGACGGCCGGCCCATGTATCAGCAAACGGCGGCGTAAGCCGGCCGCCGGGGTGAGAAACGGCCAGGGCCGCGGCCGCAAACGGACATTGGGTACTACCACCGGCGGCGCTTTGGCCACGCCCCCGGGAAGCGGCTGGCCGGGTTCCGGCCGGCATCCAGAGAATATGGGGAGGGAAAATCATGAGTTGCAAGGAACACCAGGAGCAGTTTCAGCAGCGGCAGCAGCAGTGGCAGGAGCTGGTCACCAAGGCCTGCGCCCGGTTCCCGGAGCGCCGGGAAACCTTCACCACCACCTCCGGGCTCGAATTCAAGCGCCTGTTCACCCCGGCGGACGTGGAAAACATCGACTACGTCGAGGATGTTGGCTTCCCCGGCCTCTATCCTTTCACCCGGGGGGTGCAGCCGACCATGTACCGGGCCCGCTTCTGGACCATGCGCCAGTATGCCGGTTTCGGCACCGCCGAGGAAACCAACAAGCGCTACAAGTACCTGCTGGAAAACGGCCAGACGGGGCTCAGTGTTGCTTTTGACCTGCCGACCCAGATCGGCTACGATTCCGATCACGCCCTGGCGGACGGGGAAGTCGGCAAAGTGGGGGTGGCCATCGATACCCTGGCCGACATGGAGACCCTGTTCGACGGCATTGCCCTCGACCAGGTGAGCACCTCGATGACCATCAACGCCCCGGCCGCCATCCTGCTGGCCATGTACGTGGCGGTGGCCGAAAACCAGGGAGTGGCGCCGGAAAAGCTGCGGGGAACAATTCAGAATGACGTGCTCAAGGAATACTTCGCCCGCGGCACCTACATTTTTCCGCCGGCGCCGTCCATGAAAATTATCACCGACATTTTTGCCTACTGCAAGGACAACCTGCCCAGCTGGAACACCATCAGCATCAGCGGCTACCATATTCGCGAGGCCGGTTCCAGCGCCGTGCAGGAAGTGGCCTTCACCCTGGCCGACGGCCTGGCCTACGTGGACGCGGCGGTCAAGTCCGGCCTCGATGTCGATGTTTTTGCCAAGCGGCTGTCGTTCTTCTTCAACGTCCACAACAATTTTCTCGAAGAGGTGGCCAAGTTCCGGGCCGCCCGCCGCCTCTGGGCCCGGCTGATGAAAGAGCGTTTCGGCGCCCAAAAGCCGGCCTCGATGATGCTCCGCTTTCACACTCAGACCGCCGGCTGTTCCCTAACCGCCCAGCAGCCGGACAACAATGTCATCCGGGTGACCATCCAGGCGCTGGCCGCTGTGCTCGGCGGCACCCAGTCGCTGCACACCAACTCCCGGGACGAGGCCCTCTGCCTGCCCACCGAAGACTCGGTGCGCATCGCCCTGCGGACCCAGCAGATCATCGCCCACGAGAGCGGGGTGGCCGACAGCGTCGATCCGCTGGCCGGCTCCTACCTGGTGGAGTCGCTGACCAACCAGATCGAGGAACAGGCCCTGGCCTACATCAGGAAAATCGATGACCTGGGCGGCGTTGTCAAGGCCATCGAAGCCGGCTACATCCAGCAGGAGATTGGCGACAGCGCCTATGCCTACCAGAAGGCGGTGGAGACCGGCGAGGCGGTGATCGTCGGGGTCAATAAATTCACCATCGAGGAAGCGCCGCCGGAAAACCTGCTGATGATCAAGCCTGAAGTGGAGGTCCGCCAGCGGGAAAAGCTGGCCCGGGTCAAGGCCGGACGCGACCAGCAGGCGGTCCAGGAAAGCCTGTCCCGTCTGCGGCAGGTGGCCGAGGACGGCAGCAACCTGATGCCGGCCATCCTGGCGGCGGTGAAGACCTACGCCAGCCTGGGGGAGATCTGTGACGTGCTGCGGCAGGTTTTCGGGGAATACCGGGAACAGTAGGACGCCGACGGTTGAATTTTGCAAGGAGGTCAAGAAATGGCTAAAAGAATAAAAGTTTTGATCGCCAAACCCGGCCTGGACGGCCACGACCGGGGAGCGCGGGTGGTGGCTCGGGCCCTGCGCGATGCCGGGATGGAAGTAATTTATACCGGCATCCGCCAGACGCCGGAACAGATTGTCGCCACGGCGATCCAGGAGGACGTGGATGCCGTCGGGCTCAGCTGCCTGTCCGGGGCCCACAACAACCTTTTCCCCAAGGTGGTGCAGCTGCTGCGGGAACAGGGCGCCGACGACATCCTCGTTTTTGGCGGCGGCATCATTCCCGATGCCGACATTCCCGGCCTGAAACAGGCGGGGATCAGGGCCATTTTCCGCCCCGGCACCCCCACCGAGGAGACCATCAGGTTTATCAACGAAAACGTCAGTGAATAGACAGGACAGTATTTGATGGATATTATTTCCGGGGTGCTGGCCGGCCAGACCAGGGCCCTCGCCAAGGCCATAACCGTGGTCGAGAACGACCGGCCGGGCAAGAAGGAGCTGCTGCGGGCCGTTTTCCCCCAGACCGGCAAGGCTTTCCTGATCGGCATCACCGGGCCGCCGGGGGCCGGCAAAAGCACCCTGACCGACAAGCTGATTAGCCGGCTGCGGCGCCAGGGCAAGACGGTGGGCGTCATTGCCGTCGATCCCTCCAGTCCCTTTTCCGGCGGCGCCATTCTCGGCGACCGGATCCGCATGCAGCAGCATGCCCTGGACGACGGCGTCTTCATCCGCAGCATGGCCAGCCGCAGCCACCTGGGCGGCCTGGCCAAGACCACCGTGGATGTCATCCATCTGCTGGATGCGGCCGGCAAGGATGTGATCATCATTGAAACGGTGGGGGTCGGCCAGGATGAGGTGGACATCGTCAAAATTGCCCACACGACGGTGGTGGTCATGGTTCCCGGGCTCGGGGATGCGGTGCAGATTGCCAAGGCCGGGGTGATGGAGATTGCCGACGTTTTCGCGGTCAACAAGGCCGACCGGGACGGGGCCGGCAAGCTGGTCAACGAGCTGCGGGCCATGCTCGAGATGTCGGAGGCCGCCTGGCAGCCGGAGATCTATCAGACGGTGGCCAAGAACGACACCGGCATTGACGAGCTGCTGGCCGGCATCTACAAGCATTGGGACTATGTCCGCCAGGCCGGCATCGACCAGCAGAAGTTTCGCAGCAACGTCGAGCGGGAGCTGATAACCTACCTGACGGATGGCATCGTTTCCCTGGCCGCCGCCCACCCGGGCTATGGCCGATTGCTCGACGAGCTGGCGGCCAAGAGGGTCACGCCGCTGGAAGGGGCGGAAAAACTGTTTCAGGAATTGGGCCTGAATTGCAACTGGGAAAAACGGGAGGAGTGATGATGCTGGAAAAAATTGATCACATCGGGATTGCCGTCAAGGATATCGAGACTACCGGGAAATTCTACCGGGAGATGCTGGGGCTGGAATTCCTCGGCACCGAGGAGGTGGAGTCGCAGAAAGTCAAGGTGGCCTTTTTCAAAATCGGGGAAACCAATATCGAGCTGGTGATGCCCACCAGCGATGATTCCCCGGTGGCCAAGTTCCTGGCCACCAAGGGCGAGGGCATCCATCACATCTGCTACGCCACCAATGACATCGAGGGTGACCTGGCGTCGCTGAAGGAAAAAGGGGCCCGCCTGATCAACGAAACGCCGCGGCCCGGGGCGCACGGCACCCGGGTGGCTTTCATCCATCCGAAAACTTCCATGGGGGTGCTGACGGAACTGGCGCAGAAATAACGGTTTTTCCCTTGACATGATCAGGGATAATTTTATAGCGTAATCAACCAACCTTCAGTGGCCGGTGTTTTGCTGTTGCCGGCCTTTCCCGCCCGGGGGAAAGAAAGCTGCCATGCAAAGTTATCCGGATTCCCTGAAAAAGCTCGTCGAGCAGTTGATGAAACTGCCCGGGGTGGGCAGGAAGACGGCTGACCGGCTGGCTTTTCACCTGGTGCGGGTTCCCCGGCGGGAAGCCGAGTCCCTGGCGGCGGCGGTGCTGGAGGTCAAGGACCGGCTCTCCCTTTGTTCCAGCTGCCAGAATCTGACCGACACCGATCCCTGTCCCATCTGTGCCGATCCCGGGCGTGACCGGCGGCTGCTCTGCGTGGTGGAAATGCCGGCCGATGTGACCGCCATTGAAAAATCGGGGGCTTTCAACGGCCGCTACTTTGTCCTCCACGGCTGCGTTGCTCCCCTGCAGGGCCTCGGGCCCGACGATTTGCGTCTCGATCGCCTGCAAAACCTGGTGGAGCGGGAAGAAATCCAGGAAGTTATTGTCTCCACCAACCTTACCGTCGAAGGCAATGCCACGGCGGTTTTCATCGCCGAACTGCTCAAACCCCTGGACGTGCGGGTCAGCCGGCCGGCCTGCGGTTTGCCGGTGGGTGCCGATTTTGAGTATATGGATCCGGTCACCATTGAAAAATCTATTCTGGGTCGCTGCCGTCTGTGATCCAGTTTTTGGCCATAAGAATCATTTCAGACAGCCTCAATTGACTGCTGCTGCCGGGATTCCGGCGATGGTTGCCGGCAGCCAGGATTCCGGGTTGAAGGAGAACGTTCATGATTGAAGTCAGGTTTCATGGAAGAGGTGGACAGGGCGGGGTGACCTCGGCCGAGATGTTGGCCATTGCCGCCATCAACGAGGGGAAGTACGCCCAGGCGTTTCCCAGCTTCGGACCCGAGCGCCGCGGGGCCCCGGTTATTGCTTTTGCCCGGGTCAGCGACAGGAAAATCCGCAACCGGACCAAGGTCTATCACCCGGATATCGTCGTTGTTCTCGATCCCTCGGTGCTGAAAATTGTCAATGTCGAGGACGGCCTCAAGGAGGACGGCGTCCTGGTGATCAACAGCGCCAAGTCAGTGGCGGAGCTGCGGCAGGATTACGGTTTCAAGACCGCCCTGGCCCGGGTCGACGCCACCAGGATCGCCATGGAGGAGCTGGGCCTGCCGATTACCAACACCACCATGCTCGGCGCCCTGGTCAAAGCCAACGGCTTGATTGCCGTGGATTCACTGGTGGGGCCGCTGGAACACCGGTTCGGCCGCATCGCGGCCCGCAACATCAAGGCCATGCAACGGGCCTATCAGGAAACCGAAGTGGCGGGAAAGGAGTAAATCATGGCCAGGAATTTCAGTGAGATGAGCTGGAAGGAATTCGACATCGCCTTCATGGTGACCAACCCCGGCTGCTCGGCGGAATACCGCACCGGCGACTGGCGTTCCCAGAAGCCGGTTACCGACAAGAGCAAGTGCATCAAGTGCGGCATCTGCTATCTGGTCTGTCCCGATGAAGCCGTCATGCTGGCCGCCGATGGCACCTACGATTTTGACTACGAGCATTGCAAGGGCTGCGGCATCTGTGCCACCGAATGCTGGACCGGCTGCATCAGCATGGTAGAGGAGGAAGAATAATGGCGAAAAGAATAGGAATCGAGGTTTCGCTGGGGATCAGTGAAGCGGTGAAACTGGCCAATGTCGACGCCATCGCCGCCTACCCGATCACCCCGCAGACCCACATCGTGGAACACCTTTCGGAACTGGTGGCTGACGGGGAGCTGGACGCGGCCTTCATTCCGGTGGAGTCGGAGCATTCGGCGATGAGCGTCTGCGCCGGCACCGCCGCCGCCGGGGCCCGGACCTACACCGCCACCAGCTCCCAGGGGCTGGCGCTGATGAACGAGATTCTCTTCATCATTCCGGCCCTCCGCCTGCCGATTGTCATGACCCTGGCCAACCGCTCCCTCTCCGGGCCGATCAGCATCTGGAACGATCACAGCGACCTGATGAGCGTCCGGGACACCGGCTGGATTTCCCTTTTTGCCGAAAACGGCCAGGAGGCCTTCGACCTGACCCTGCAGTCCTTCAGGATCGCCGAAGACCGGCGGGTGATGCTGCCGATCAATGTCAATATCGACGGTTTCACCCTCAGCCACGTCATCGAGCCCCACGAGTTCCTCAGCCAGGAGGAGGTGGACGCCTTCCTGCCGCCTTACGAGCCGATCATCCAGCTCAACCCGGACAAGCCGGTGAGCATGGGGATGGTCGGCATCCCCGAGATCTACTTCGAGGCCAAGAAAGCCCAGGACGTGGCCCTCATTGAATCCAAGAAGGTGATTAAAGAAGTTTTCCAGGACTTCGGCGACCGTTTCGGCCGCTACTACGATTTTATCGAGCCCTACCGGGCCGAGGGAGCCGAGGTGCTGCTGCTGACCATGGGCAGCATCAGCGAAACGGCCATGGAGGCCATCGACCTGATGCGGGACCAGCAGGGCAAGAAGGTCGGGCTCCTGCGCCTGCGCCTCTGGCGGCCGTTTCCCAACGAGGAGCTGCGGCAGCTGCTGTCGGGGGTGGGCGCCCTCGGGGTTGTCGACCGGGCGGTTTCCTATGCCGGCGCCGGGGCGCCGGTGGCCACCGAGATTCGTTCCGCCCTCTACAACTGCGAAAGCAAGCCGTATATCGCCAGTTTCATTGCCGGCCTTGGCGGCCGTGACGTCACCATCGAGGATTTTGTCACCATGGCCGACCTGACGGTGGAGATGGCGGCCAAGAAGGAAGTTCACGAATACAAGATGATAGGAGTGCGGGAATAATGGATACGATGAATGTTTATGCGGCCAAACTGGCTCCCCAGCGGGAATCGCTGGCTCCCGGCCACCGGGCCTGCCAGGGATGCGCCGAGCTGCTGGCGGTTCGCCTGGTGGCGAAAACCCTCGGCCACGATTTCATTATCGCCAACGCCACCGGCTGTCTCGAGATTGTCACCTCTTCCTACCCCCACTCGGCCTGGAAGGTGCCCTGGATTCACGTGGCTTTTGAGAACGCCGCCGCCGTGGCTTCCGGGGTGGAGGCCGGGATCAAGATCCTCAAGAAAAAGGGCCGCTATCCCGTTGATCGGGACATCACCATCATCGCCCAGGCCGGCGACGGCGGCACGGCCGACATTGGCCTCCAGGCCCTTTCCGGCGCCCTGGAGCGCGGCCACGACTTCATGTACATCTGCTACGACAACGAAGCCTACATGAACACCGGCATTCAGCGTTCCAGTTCGACCCCCTACGGGGCGGCGACCACCACCTCCCCCTCGGGCAGTGAAAGCATCGGCCAGATGACCATGAAGAAGAACGTCGTCGAGATCGCCGCCGCCCACAACATTCCCTACGTGGCTACCGCCTGTCCCAGCTACCCCTTCGATCTGATGGAAAAGGTGCGCAAGGGAGCCGAAACCAAGGGGCCGGCCTACATCCACGTTTTCGCTCCCTGTCCCACCGGCTGGCGGCTGGCGCCCAACCTGGCCGTTTCCATCGGCCGGCTGGCGGTGGAAACCAAGGTCTTTCCCCTCTACGAAATTGTCGACGGCAAGTATCGGATGACAGTGCGTTACAAAAATCACCGGCCGGTCAGGGA
>JAFDMG010000075.1 GCA_019306045.1 Deltaproteobacteria bacterium
GGCGTCAGCCGCATCATCAGCGGCGACTACCGGTTTTCGCTCAGCGGCTTTCCCCGGGATGAGATCGGTGACCTGGCCGACAAGTTCAACCAGATGGTGGAGAAACTGCGCACCGACCGGCAGCGGCGCAAGTTGGCGGAAAGGGAGCTGCGCGAGAGCGAGAAACGCTACCGGATGGTGGCCAATTTTGCCTATGACATGGAGTGCTGGCGGGATGTCGACGGGCGGATGATCTACGTTTCCCCCTCCTGTGAAAGCCTGACCGGCTATTCACCGGCCGAGTTCCTTGCCGACCCCCGGCTGATGGAGAAGCTGGTGCTGCCGGAGGACCGGCCGGTTTTCATCGACCACAATCACGAGATGACTTTGGCCGGCCTGCCCAAGCCGATCGAGTTCCGCATTCGCCACAAGGACGGCCGCATCCGCTGGTTCAACCACATCTGCCGGCCGGTTTTCGACGAATCCGGGGAGAACCTCGGCATTCGCGGCAGCAACCGGGACGTGACCGAGCAGAAGCTGGCCACCGAGAGCCTGGCCGCCGAACGGGAAAAGCTGGCGGTTACCCTGCGCAGCATTGCCGACGGGGTGATCACCGTCGACAACCAGGGCCGGGTGACGATGCTCAACCGGGCGGCGGAGAAAATGACCGGCTGGCCGCAGCAGGAAGCCGTCGGCCGGCCCCTGGAGGAGGTTTTCCAGGTGGTCAGCGAATACGGCCACCGGCCCCTGGCCAACCCGGTGGCCATTGCCCTGCGGGAGAAAAAGACCACCGAGTTGTCCGACAACTCCCTGCTGGTTACCCGGGACGGCCGGCAGCTGGTCATCGGCGACAGCGCCGCGCCGATCATCGACCTGGCCGGAGAAACCATCGGGGCGGTGCTGGTCTTTCGCGATCTGACCGACAAGCGCCGGCTGCTGGATGAGATGCGCAAGGCGGAAAAGATCGAGTCCATCGGCCTCCTGGCCGGGGGCATCGCCCACGATTTCAACAACCTGCTGCAGGGAATCCGCGGCAGCCTGTCCCTTTCCCTGGCCAACGAGGAGCAGCTGCCGCCGCTGGTGATCCGCAACCTGCAGCGGGCCGAGGAGGCTACCCGCCAGGCCAGCGCCCTGGCCCAGCAGCTGCTGACCTTTTCCCGGGGCGGTGAACCCCAGGTCAGTGAAATCGACCTGCAGCCGCTGGTGGTCGAGGCGGCGAACTTCGTGCTGCACGGGAGCAACGTCGTGGTCCGGTACGAATTCGAGCCGGATCTCCACCGGGTCCTGGCCGACCCGGGGCAGATCGGCCAGGTGGTGCACAACCTGGTGCTCAACGCCAAGCAGGCGATGAACGACAGCGGCGTGATCAGCATCCGGGCCGGGAATTTTACCGTCAAGCCCGACGAACCGTGGTACGGCCTGCCGGCGGGTTCTTACGTGAAAATTCACGTCCACGATCAGGGGCCGGGAATTCCCCAGGAGATTATCGACAAGGTTTTTGATCCTTATTTCACCACCAAGGAGGACGGCCGTGGACTGGGCCTGGCCACCTGCTACTCGATCATCAAAAACCACGGCGGCCACATCAGCATCTCTTCCGTCCTGGGCGACGGCACCACCTTCGTGATCTTCCTGCCTGCCATCGAAAAGCGGGAGGAGGTTCCGGAGCCGGCTCCGGAGGAGACCGAGTCCCCGGCGGCCGCCCCGGCAACGGGCAGGATCCTGGTGATGGACGACGAGGAGCTGATCCGGGAAATTGCCTGTGAAATGCTGGCCATGGCCGGCTACCAGCCCACCGGGGTGGCCGACGGGGCGGCGGCGGTGAAGCTGTACCGCCAGGCCATGGCGGCCGGCGAGCCCTTCGCGGCGGTAATTTCCGACCTGACGGTGCCGGGCGGCATGGGCGGCCAGGAGATGGCCCGGGAAATTCTTCGTTTCGATGCCGATGCCCGGATTATTGTTTCCAGCGGCTACGCCAGCGACGCCGTGTTGGCCAACTATCGTCAGGCTGGTTTCGTGGCGGTGATCAACAAGCCGTACAAGATGGCCGAACTGCTCAAGGTTCTGCAGCAGGTGCTGCCAACCTGATCAGACAGGGCGGGGGAGCAGAAGGGGCAGCAGCACCTCGATCGAGGGGCCGGCCGGGGGGTTGAGGGCCGGCCAGAGCAGGGAAAAGAGATAAAGCACCATCACCAACCCGATGAAAAACTCGAAGAAGAGGCTGGCCAGGGCGCCGATGACGGCGCCGATGCCGGCCTTTAAACTTTCCCGTTCGTTTTTCAGGGCGAAGGCTGTTTCGCAGCCGAAAGCGCCGGCAAAGGCGCCGAGCAGCGAGCCGCCGGGCAGGGGAATGAACAGCAGGCCGAGGAAGAAACCGGCCACGGCGCCGATGATGCCGTAGCGGCTGGCCCCCATTTTCCGGGCGCCGAAGCTGGTGAGCAGGTACTGGCCGCCGGCGCCGATCAGGGTCAGGCCCAGGAGGATGAGAATTGACTTGACGGTGACCAGGGTGAAGCCGGTCAGGGCCCCGTAGGCCAGGGCCCCGAGGAAGATCAGGCCGGTGCCCGGGAACGCCGGCAGCAGGGTGCCGATCAGGCCGGCAAAGGCAAGGATGAGCAGCAGGGTGAAGGCCATGGTTCAGCCCGGGCGGCCGGCTTTTTTCGGCTGGTAGGTGCAATAGGGTTCTTCGGCCATGTAGTCGCCGGTGATCTCGTAGGCCCGGGCCCGGCAGCCGCCGCAGACCCGCTTGAATTCACAGAGGCCGCACTTGCCGCCGAGGGAATCGTAGTCGCGCAGACGGGTGAAGACGGGGGATTGCTTCCAGATCTCCTCGAAAGGGGTCTCCCGGATCTGTCCGGCCAGCACTTCCAGGTAGCCGCAGGGCTGGACCTCGCCGATGTGGGAGACGAAGCAAAAGCCGACGCCGCCCAGGCAGCCCCGGGTGACCGCGTCCAGGCCGTGGGTTTCGAAGGTTACCTTTTTCCCCTCCGCCCGGGAGCGCTGGCGCAAAATCCGGTAGTAATGGGGGGCGCAGGTGGCCTTCAACTGCAGGGGTACCTTGTCCCGCTGGTCGTAAAACCAGTTGAGGGTGCGTTCGTATTCTTCCGGGGGAATTTCCTGTTCTTCCAGTTCCTTGCCCCGGCCGGTGGGCACCAGCAGGAAAATGTGGTGGGCCACCGCTCCCAGGGAAACCGCCAGGTCGAGGATGGCCGGGATTTCGTCCAGGTTGATCTTGGTGATCGTGGTGTTGATCTGGTATTCCAGTCCGGCCTTTCTGGCAATCTCCAGGGCTTTCAACGAGGCGTCGAAGGCCCCCGGCACCTGGCGGAAATCGTCGTGGCTGGCAGCCGTCGCCCCGTCGAGGCTGACGCTCATGCGCTGGATACCGCTGTCGATCATTTTGCTGATGCTGGTTTCGTCCACCAGGGTGCCGTTGGTGGCCATGACCATCCTCAGGCCCAGCTTGGTGCCGTAGGCGGCCAGTTCATAGATGTCCGGGCGCAGCAGCGGCTCGCCGCCGGTGAGGATGATGACCGGTTTGCTGAAGGCGGCCACGTTGTCGAGAAAGGCCAGGGCTTCCCGGGTGTCGAGTTCACCCTGGTAGGGTCCTTTTTCCGCCGCCGCCCGGCAGTGAATGCAGGAGAGGTTGCAGCTGCGGGTGGTTTCCCAGGCGATCATCCGCAGCTCGGGCACTTTGGCGGCATGGCTGTGGTTTTTCATGGCTATCGATGCTCCTGTTGGGGTTTCGTCCCCGGACCGGGCGGTCGCGGAACCGGTCGGCGCCGGGGGGCGGGTGAAGAAATAAGCTCGCCGGGTGTCGACGGGCCGTGATCCAATCAGGCCGTATCCATAACATTTCCGCCTGTTAAAGGCAAATGCAAACCGGGGCTGGTAAAGCGGGCGCCCGCG
The DNA here is from genome assembly GCA_019306045.1 of Deltaproteobacteria bacterium. Lineage (GTDB taxonomy): Bacteria > Desulfobacterota > Anaeroferrophillalia > Anaeroferrophillales > Anaeroferrophillaceae > JAFDMG01. Next base: position 3,889 of record JAFDMG010000075.1, read on the forward strand.
GCCCGCCGCTTTAAACGGTTGCTTTTTGCGCCCGATTTGGCTAGCCTGTCGCCAAGGATGTTTCTTGCCGGCGGGCGGGCAGCGACAGCCGGCATGGCGGCAGCGAAATCCACTGCCGCCTGTGGCTGGAGACGGGGGAGGATAAGGTTGTTTTTTGATGACGATGCAGGGCTGTCCCGGTGAGCGACTGGGCGGCGATGGTGCTGGCCGCGGGTTTTGGCACCCGGCTGCGGCCGCTGACCCTGGCAACACCCAAGCCGCTGATTCCGGTGGCCAACCAGCCGCTGCTGTCCCTGGTGCTGCGCTACCTGGACCAATGGGCCCCGGGCCGGCTGGTGGTCAACGGCCACCACCTGGCCGACCAGCTGGACGCCTACCTGCGGCGTTGTCCCTGGCGGCACAAGTTGTATTTCAGCCGGGAGAATGAAATCCTCGGCACCGGCGGCGGCATTCGGGCGGCGGCTGACTGGCTGCGGGGAAAAGACTTTTTCGTTACCATCAATAGTGACCTGGTAACCGACATCGACTTGCGGCCGGTCATCGCGGCGCACATGAACTCCAGGGCCCTGGCGACCCTGGTCATGCACGACTGCCCCCGTTTCAACCGGGTGCTGGTGGCCGGCGGCCGGGTGCGCTCGTTCCGGGCCGCCGGGGAGGGACAGCAGCTGGCCTACACCGGCATCCAGGTCTGTTCGCCGCGCCTGTTGACCTGCCTGGCGGCCGCCGGGGACGGTTTTGTCTCCCTGATCGAGGTTTATGAGCGGTTGCTGGCAACCGGCGAGGAGCTGCTGGCCGTCCATGTCTTGCCGCCGGGCGGCTATTACTGGCGCGACCTGGGAACGGCGGCCGACTACCTGGCGGTACACCGCGACTTGGCCGCCCGCCCGTCCCTGGCGGCCAGGGTGCTGGGCCGGGAACTTTCCCTGCCGCTGGTGGCGTCGACGGCCACTCTGGACGCCGACGTCGTTGTCCAGGGGGCGTCGGTGATCGGGCCGGAATGCCGCCTCGGGTCGGCCAGCCAGGTGGTTGACAGCCTCCTCTGGCCGGGGGTGCGGCTGGGCCCCGGCTGCCGGGTCCACAATTCGGTGCTGGGGGCGGGGGTTTCCCTGCCGGCCGGCCGGCAGGTGGACGGCCAGGTGCTGGCGGCCGGCGAAGAAAACTGAAAACCAGTATGGCGAGGGAGGAAAGAATGAGAACGAGGAGGAAAGGCAACCGGCTGTCGGCGCTGTTGCTGCTGTTGATTATTTTGCTGCTGGCTTTCCCGGCGGCGGCCTCGCCGCCGGCGAAAACGTCCCCCAGGGACATCACCGAGGCGTTTTTCCAGCTGCTGGCCGCCGGCAAGGTGGCGGCCGCCTACGACCGCCTGTTCGCCGGTTCGCCCATTCCCGCCGACAAGCCCCAGGCGGTGCAGGTGCTGCGGCAGCAGACAAAAAACGTTTTGCCCCTTTACGGCGCCGTGCTCGGGTACGATTTCATCAGTGAAAAGAACTACGGCCAGGCGGTTGCCAGGCTGGTCTACGTGCTGAAGTCGGCGAAGGGACCGACGGTCTGGGAATTTTATTTTTACCGGCCGCGGGATTCCTGGTTCCTGGCCAACGTAACCTTTAATGACCGCTTTTCCCTTCTTCGCTAAGGAGAGGCGGCCTGTCCGGCCGCCGGCGGTCAGTTTGAAATTGACTTTTTTGTCGGCTTGGGTTACCTTGCGAACGCTTATATTTTGCCTGCCAGCATGAACAGCCGGGAAAATGTTTTCCGGCGGTTTTCGTTAAAAAGCGCAGGGTTGCTGCACTTAAAAGGACCAGTCAGGTGATGACGGAAAAGAAATCAGCCTACCAGCAGGCCGGCGTCGATGTGGAAGCCGGCAACCTGTTCGTCAGGAAAATTGCCCCGATCGTCAAGGAAACCTTCCGGCCGGAAGTGACTACCGATCTGGGCGGTTTCGGCGCCCTGTTTACCTTGCGTCAGGACAAGTACCACAGCCCGGTGCTGGTTTCGGCCACTGACGGGGTGGGGACCAAACTGAAAATCGCCAGCCTGTTGGATAAGCACGACACCATCGGCATCGACCTGGTGGCCATGGTGGTCAACGATATTGTCGTTCAGGGGGCGGAACCGCTGTTCTTCCTTGATTACTTGGCCATGGGCAAGCTGGATGTCGACCTGGCGGCGACGGTGGTCGGCGGCATTGCCGCCGGCTGCAAGGAAGCCGGCTGTTCCCTGGTGGGAGGCGAGACGGCGGAGATGCCGGGTTTTTATCCCCAGGGTGAGTACGAACTGGTGGGCTTCGGCGTCGGCATCGTCGAGAACGACCTGGTGGTCGACGGTTCCAGCATCACCGTCGGCGACTGCCTCATCGGCCTGTCGTCGACCGGCATCCACAGCAACGGTTATTCCCTGGTGCGCAAGATTTTCCTGGAAGACAACCGCTTGTCCCTGGACAAGCATTTCGAGGAACTTGGCTGCACCCTGGGGGAGGAACTCATCCGGCCGACGAAAATCTACGTCAAGACGGTGGCCAACCTGGTGCGGGATTTTGCGGTCAAGGGCATCGCCCATATCACCGGCGGCGGCCTGCGGGACAACATTGTCCGGGTATTGCCGGAGCGTTCCCAGGCGGTTATCGATCTGGGGGCCTGGGAGCGGCCGCCGATCTTCAAGCTCATCAGCGAGCTGGGCCGGGTGGACGAAGCGGACATGCTGGCCACTTTCAACTGCGGCATCGGCATGGTGATCATCGTTCCCCCCGGCGACGTCGAGGAGATCTGCTCCCGGGTACAGGCCCTCGGCGAAGGCTGCACGGTGATCGGGGAGATTACCAAGCGGCCCGATGACGGTTCCCCGGGGGTGGTGTTCAAACAGACAACCTGAGGCGATGGGGGCGGACAGACAGATGGTAAAGATCGGCGTGCTGATTTCCGGCAGCGGCAGCAACCTGCAGGCGATTATCGATGCCGTCGAAGCGGGCCGCGTCGACGGGCGGATCGTGCTGGTGCTCAGCAACCAGGCCGGCGCCTACGGCCTTGAACGGGCGGCCAGGCACGGCATTCCCACCGCGGTGATCGAGCATACCGCCTATCCCGAACGCGAGGAATATGACCGGCAGCTGGTGCGGGCCCTGCGGGCGGCCGACGTGGATCTGGTCTGTCTGGCCGGTTTCATGCGGGTGGTGACCCCGGTGTTCCTTGATGCCTTTCCCGACCGGGTGATCAACATTCACCCGGCCCTGCTGCCGGCGTTTCCCGGCACTCACGGCCAGCGGCAGACCTTCGAATACGGCACCCGCTTCGCCGGCTGCACCGTCCATTTCGTCGACAGCCAGGTGGACCACGGCCCGATCATTATCCAGGCGGTGGTGCCGGTGCTGCCCGACGACGACGAGGATTCCCTGGCGGCGAGGATTTTGCGCTGCGAACACCGGATCTACCCCGAGGCGGTGCGGCTGTTCTGCGCCGGC
>JAFDMG010000076.1 GCA_019306045.1 Deltaproteobacteria bacterium
AAACCTGCCGGCGGCCCAGCTGATCCTCGTGGACACCCCGGGGATTCACCGGCCGCGCGGCGCCCTCAACGAGGCCCTGGTGGCCTGCACCATGGCCGTGGTTCGCGACGTGGACCTCAGCTTTTTTCTGTTTCCCGCCGACGCCCGGGACCTGCAGCCGGGGGAGGTGGATCTGCTGCGGACCATGGGGGCGGAAAAACGGCCTTTCATCCCGGTGATCAACAAGATGGACCTGGCGCCGGCGTCACTGGACGAGCTGCCGGTGGTCCGCCGGCTGGCCGAGTTGCTGCCGCCGGGCACCGCCTGCCGGCCCATCTCGGCCCTGACCGGCGCCGGGGTGGAGGAGCTGCTGGCGGCGGCGGTGGAACGACTGCCGGCGGGGCCGCCCTTCTTTCCCCCCGACGTGCACACGGAGATCAGCGAACGGTTCTGGGTCGAGGAGATCATCCGGGAGAAGATTTTCAACTTCACCCGGGATGAGGTGCCCTATTCGACCACCGCCCAGATCGATTACTTCCATGACCGGGGGGAGCGGCTGGCCATCGGGGCCACCATTTACGTGGAGCAGCCGTCCCAGAAGGGCATCCTCATCGGCCGCCAGGGCCGGATGCTGAAAGCCATCGGCACCGCGGCCCGCCAGGAGATCGAGTCCCTGCTCGGGGTGCCGGTTTTTCTCGAACTGTGGGTGGCGGTGGAGAAGAAGTGGACCAAGAACCCGGCGGCGCTGAAAAGATTCGGGTATCGCTAGCTTATGTTGACGGGAAAAAGACTGGCTGAAATTGTTGCCGCCATGGCCGGCAAGCGGATCGCCGTCGTCGGCGACGTGATGGTGGACCGGTTTGTCCGGGGCACGGTGGAGCGCATTTCCCCCGAGGCCCCGGTGCCGGTGGTCCGCGTGCAGCGGGAGCAGAATCTGCCGGGCGGGGCCGCCAACGTGGCCCGCAACCTGGCGGCCATGGGGGCCCGCCCGGAAATCGTCGCCGTGGTCGGCGACGATGACGACGGCGACCGCCTGCTGACCCTGCTGGCCGACCTGGAGTGCAGCACCGACTGCCTGGTCCGCGACCCGGAGCGGCAGACGACGGTCAAGACCCGGGTGGTGGCCCACCATCAGCAGGTGGTCCGCTTCGACCGGGAAACCCTGGCCCCGCCCGGGGCGGCCACCGTGGCCCGCCTGTGGCACCATCTCCAGCAGCTGCTGCCGGCGGTGGACGGGGTAATCGTTTCCGACTACGGCAAGGGGGTGGTCGGCGAAGCTCTTTTTCGGCCCCTGGTGGACCTCTGCCGGCAGCTGGGGGTGTTCATCGCCGTTGATCCCAAGGTGAAGAATTTCAACCTTTACCAGCGGATCAACCTGATGACCCCCAACACCATGGAAGCGACCCAGGCCTGCGGTTTTCCCCTGGATTCGCCGGCGGCCGTGCGCCGGGCCGGCACGTTCATCCAGCGGCGCTTCGCCTGCGACAACGTCATCATCACCCGGGGGGAGCAGGGGATGGCGGTTTTCCCCGCCGCCGGCGAGCTGCTGGAACTGCCGACCATGGCCAAGGAGGTTTTCGACGTTACCGGCGCCGGCGACACGGTGATCGCCCTGGCCAGCCTGGCCAGCCTGGTGGCCGGCGTCTCCCTGGAGGAGGCGGCGGCGGTGGCCAACCTGGCGGCCGGGGTAGTGGTCGGCAAGGTGGGAACCGCCCGGGTGTCGGCGGCGGAAATCATCTCCTACTACGATCACTGGCACCAGTAGTGACGACCACCCGCAAGCTTCCCGAACCGGCCCTGCTGCTGGTCAGCGTTCTTGGCCGGGATGACCGCCGGCTGCTGGCCGCCGTGGCCGAGCTGGAAAAGAACTTCGGTGTCCTCGACTGCCTGACCACGAGGCTGCCCTTCGATTTCAGCGACTATTATGCCGCCGAGATGGGTCGTCCCCTGGGCCGTTACCTGGCGGTTTTCGGCTTTCCCTTTCACCGGCAGCGGCTGCCGGTGATCAAGAACTTCACCGGCGAGCTGGAAAGCCGGTTTGCCGGGCCCGACGGCCGGCGGACGGTCAACCTGGATCCCGGCTACCTGGCCATCGAACACCTGGTCCTGGCATCCACCAAGCCTTCCTACCATCGCCCCTACCTGGGTGACGGCATCTATGCCGACCTGACCCTGATTTACCAGCACGGCGCCTACCGGCCCCTGCCCTGGACCTACCCGGACTACGCCAGCCGGGAGTATCTTGATTTTTTTGCCGCCTTAAGGAGGAAACTGCTATGGCTGAGGAAACAACCGGCCTGGAGCCGGTCGTCCGCTTCTGGAAAATGAACGGCAGCGGCAACGACTTCCTGGTAATCGACAACCGGGAAGGGCGCTTCCCCGCTGCCGACCGCCCCGCCCTGATCGCCCGCCTCTGCCGCCGGCAGACTGGGGTGGGCGCCGACGGCCTTATCCTGCTGGAGGAGGATCCCGAGGTCGATTTCAGCTGGCGGTTTTACAATGCCGACGGCTCCGAGGCCGAGATGTGCGGCAACGGCGGCCGCTGTGCCGCCCGCTTCGCTTTCCTGCACCGGCTGGCCCCGGCCCGGATGGTGTTTCGCACCCTGGCCGGCCTCATCCGGGCGGCGGTCGCCGGCCGCCGGGTCAACCTGGAACTGCCGGCGCCGGCCGGCTGGCGCCAGGGGATCGAGCTGCCGGAGGTGGCGAAAACCGGCTGGCACTGGCTGGACTTCATCAACACCGGCGTGCCTTGTCGCCGTCCGCAACGCCACTGAGCTGGCCGTCCGCACCTACGAGCGGGGCGTTGAGGACGAAACCCTGGCCTGCGGCACTGGTTCGGTGGCCGCGGCCCTGGTGGCCCACGCCCGGGGCCTGGTGGCCTCGCCCACCCGGGTGGTGACCCGTTCGGGGGAGGTGCTCCGGGTCAGCTATCGCCGGGAAGGCGAGGTTTTCCGCGAAGTTTTCCTTGAAGGGGATGCCAAAATAGTATATGCGGTTCGATGGTGGCGATTGTCACCCCGTTTGCCAACGGCGAAGTCGACCGCCAGGCCCTCAAAGATCTGGTGGAGTTTCATCTGCAGAACGGCACCGATGCCATCATTCCCTGCGGCACCACCGGCGAGTCGGCAACCCTTTCCCACCGCGAACACGACATGGTGGTGGAACTGGTGGTGGAAACGGTGAACCGGCGGGTGCCGGTGATCGCCGGCGCCGGCTCCAACAACACCGCCGAGGCCGTGCGCCTGACCAGGCACGCCAAGGAGGTGGGTGCCGACGGCGTGCTGCTGATCACCCCCTATTACAACAAGCCGACCCAGGAGGGGCTCTATCGGCATTTTGAAACCGTAGCCCGGGAAGTAGAAATTCCTATCGTTCTTTACAATGTCCCCAGCCGGACCGGCGTCGACCTGCTGCCGGCCACCATCGCCCGCCTGGCGCGGATCCCGGAGATCGTCGGCGTCAAGGAAGCCACCGGCTCCATCAGTCGGGCGACCGAGATCGTCAACCTCTGCGGACCGAGTTTTGCCCTGATCTCCGGCGACGACCCCACTTTCTTTCCCCTGCTGTGCGTCGGGGGCAAGGGGGTGATCTCGGTGACCGCCAACATCGTTCCCCACCTGATGGCCGAGCTGTACGACCGGTTTGTCGCCGGCGACCTGGCGGCCGCCCGGGGCCTGCACCTGCGGCTCCAGCAGCTGATTAAGACCATGTTTATCGAGACCCGGTGCCGGTGAAGGAGTCCCTGGCCCTGATGGGGCGTATCGGCCCCGAGGTGCGCCTGCCGCTGGTATCGCTGGCGCCGGAAAACCGGGCCCGGCTGGAAGCCGTGCTGCGGGAATACGAGCTGATTTCCTGATCTGTTGACGGACCGGCGGGTGTTGCGGAAAAAGCTGCTTTGGCAGCTTTTTTTGCCGGTGCCGCTGGCAAGGTAGCGATAATGGAGGAGCATATGAAGATCGGGGTGGTGGGTGCCGGCAGCTGGGGGACCGCCCTGGCGAACCTGCTGGCCGGCAACGGCCACCAGGTGGAGCTCTGGGCCTACGAAGCCGACCTGGTGGAACGTCTGCGCTCGACCCGGGAGAATGATCTTTTCCTGCCGGGTTTCAAGCTGGCGGCCAACCTGGAGTTTACCCACGACCTGACCCGGGTGGTGGCCGGTCGGGAGCTGGTGCTCCTGGTCTCCCCTTCCCAGGTGATGCGCCGGGTGGTGTCCCAGGTGGCGGCCGCCATCGATCCGGAAAGCATTGTGGTTTCCGCCGCCAAGGGCATTGAAAACGACAGCCTGCTGACCATGTCCCAGGTGTTGCGGGAAGTCCTGCCGGCCGGATTGCACCGGCGGCTGGCGGTGCTTTCCGGGCCTTCTTTCGCCCGGGAGGTGGCGGCCGGCATGCCGACGGCGGTGGTGGCGGCGGCGCCGGACGAAGCGGTCGCCCGCCGGGTGCAGCAGGCCTTTGCCGGCCGGCAGTTCCGGGTGTACACCAACGACGACATGCTCGGCGTCGAGTTGTGCGGCGCCCTGAAGAACGTCATGGCCCTGGCGGCCGGGGTCAGCGACGGCCTCGGTTTTGGCTACAATACCCGGGCGGCCCTGATCACCCGCGGTCTGGCGGAAATGACCCGCCTGGGGCTGGCCCTGGGCGCCAAGGCGCCTACTTTTGCCGGCCTGGCGGGCATGGGGGACCTGGTGCTGACCTGCACCGGCGATCTTTCCCGCAACCGGACGGTGGGCAAGGCCTTGGGGGAGGGCCGGACCCTGGAGGAGATTCTCGCCGGCATGCAGATGGTGGCCGAGGGGGTCAAGACCACCCTGTCGGCCTACCAGCTGGCGGCCGGCAAGGGAGTCGAGGTGCCGATTGTCAACCAGATGTACGAAATTCTCTATCGGCAGAAGGACCCCAGGCAGGCGGTCGTCGACCTGCTGGCCCGGGAACTGAAGCCGGAAGCCTGCTGAAGCCACGGAGGTGCCGACAGCGATGATCAGAGTTGCCCTGACCGGGGCCCTGGGACGCATGGGGGCCGTCATGCGGCGCGAACTGCGCCGGCAGGAGGATATGCAGCTGGTGGTGGCCGTTTCCCACCGCCTGCCGGGCCTGGAGCTGACGGAGGAGGATCGCCAGAGCCTCCAGGGAGTGAGGCTGGTAACCGCTCTCGACGAGGTGGATGCCGGCGGTCTGGACGTGGTGCTTGATTTCTCCACTCCGGAGGCCGCCCTGGAATACGCCGCCTATGCCGGCGGCCACCGCTTGCCGATGGTCCTGGGCACCACTGGCTTCAGCCCGGCCCAGCTGGATGAACTGGCCGAGCGCCTGGCGGCGGTTCCCTGCCTGGTGACCCCCAACATGAGCCTGATGATGAACATCGTTTTCCGCATGGTGGCCAACGCCACCGTCGTCCTCGCCGATTATGACGTCGACGTGGAGATCACCGAGCGTCACCACCGGGGCAAGCGCAACGCCCCCAGCGACACGGCTCTGAAACTGGCCCAGATCGTCGCCGAGAAGCGGCACTGGCCGTTTCCGGAAGTGGTTTGCGGTTCACGCTGGGGTCGGAGCGGCGCCCGGCCGGAAAAGGAGATCGGCATCCAGTGCGTTCGGGGCGGGGACATCTTCAGCGAACACCAGGTCTGCTTCGCCGGCCTCGGCGAGCGGATCGAGATCGTCCACCGGGCCCATTCCCTCTCCAGCTACGCCCGCGGGGCGGTCAAGGCCCTGCGCTGGATCGTCAGGCAGCCTCCCGGGGTCTACGATCTGCTCGACATGCTGGGATTGTCCGAAGTCCTTTATTGAGCCGGCGGCCGGCGGGTGTCCGGGAGGTCGTCCCCGGCGGGGGCGGGCAGGTTTGCCCGCCCTTTTTGCCGTCGTCCTGCCGGTCAGCCGCCGGGGCATTCCCGGGTGATGAAGCGGTGAAAGTCCGCCGCCAGGGGCGACAGGGTGCGGTTCTTGGCCCGCACCAGGTAAAACTGGCGCTGCAGGTCGAGACCGGTGAGCCGGGGAGCCGCCAGCAGTCCCTGGCGGAGATCCTCCCGGACCGCCAGCCGGGAGATGACCGCCGCCCCGACCCCGGCCTTGGCCGCCTGGCGGACGGCTTCGGTGCTGCCCATCTCGGCAATGACGTGGAAGCGGCTTAAAGGGGGCGCTCCTTGCCGCTGCAGGGCTTCTTCCAGGGTTTCCCGGGTGCCGGAGCCTTTTTCCCGGATAATCATCGGGTAGTGCTGCAGCTCCGCCGGCGTGATGCTCTCCCTGGCCGCCAGCTCGCTGTCCGGGGCGGTCACCAGCACCAGCTCGTCCACCAGGCAAGGGTCGTAGACCAGGTTGGCCTGGGGGAAAACCGCCCCCACCATGCCCAGCTCCAGTTCGCCGGCGGCCACCGCTTCGGCGATGGCGGCGGTGTCGCCGATCTTCAGCAGCACCTTGACCGCCGGCTTGCCGCTTTTGAAACGGCCGATGGCCGGCGGCAGCAGGTAGGCCCCGGGAATGGTGCTGCCGCCGATCTCCAGGGTGCCTTTCTCCTCGCCGACGAAAAGCACCATTTCCTGGAGAGCCTGCTGCTGGAGGGCGATGATCTTCCTGGCGTAGGGATAGAGCAGGCGGCCGGCCCTGGTGGGGGTCACCCGGCGGCCCTCCCGGTTGAACAGCCTGACCCTGAACTGCTCTTCCAGGGCCTTGATGTGGCCGCTGACCGTCGGCTGGGTGAGGTGAACCTGTTCCGCCGCCCGGCTGAAGCTTTCCAGCTCCCAGATGGCCAGGAAAATTTCCAGGTGCCTGGTCTCGATCATGGTGGCTTCCCCCCGCTGTTTTTGCGGCTCATCATACGGCGGCGGCGGCCTCCTGTCAACGCCAAAACCGCCGTTGGCGGCGGCCGGTGAAGCCGCCTTTTTCCGTTGACTAAAACCCCCTGATTGGTTATAAAAATACTCGCGTTTTCAAAGAGTTGCCCGGAACAATCCGGGGCCTTGCCCGAGGAGAAGCAATGCTGAAAATCATGGTTTCCGGCGCTGCCGGACGGATGGGACGGCGGATCATCAATGTCATTGCCGCCGACGAGCGCGCCGCCCTGAGCGGCGCCCTGGAACAGCCCGGCAGCCCGGCGGTGGGCCGGGACGCCGGCGAGACCGCCGGGGTTGGCAACCTTGGCGTGCCGATCGTCGGCGAGGTCGGGAAACTGCCTTTTGCCGCCAGCGACGTGCTGATTGAATTCACCTCGCCGGCGGCCACCCTGGCCAACCTGGAAGCGGCCGCCGCGCAGCGGACGGCGATGGTGATCGGCACTACCGGCCTGAGCGCCGCCGAGCGGCAGCGGGTGGCCGAATTGGCCCGGCAAGTGCCGGTGGTCCTGGCACCCAACATGAGCGTCGGGGTCAACGTGCTGTTCAAGGTGGTGGCCGAGGTGGCCGGCATCCTCGGGGACGACTATGACGTCGAGATCCTCGAGGCGCACCACCGGTTGAAAAAGGACGCCCCCAGCGGCACGGCGGTGCGCCTGGGGGAGATTGTCGCCCAGACCCGGGGACGCAGCCTGGATGAGGTGGCGGTCTACGAGCGGCGCGGCTTCACCGGCGAGCGGACCCGGGAGGAGATCGGCATGCAGACCCTGCGGGCCGGCGACATCGTCGGCGACCACCTGGTGCTTTTCGGCGGTCTGGGCGAGCGGCTGGAGATCATCCACCGGGCCCATTCCCGGGATACTTTTGCCCGGGGCGCCGTGCGGGCGGCCCGCTGGGTGGTGGGGCAGGCCCCCGGCCTTTATGACATGCAGGATGTTCTGGGCCTGCACTAGGTGGCCGGGCCGGTCGGGCAAAGGTGGCCGGCGGTGGTCGTGCGTGACCTGAGCAGTGATGTTTGCCGGCGGTTCCGGCCGCCGGCTTGTTTTGTTTTGCCATGAGGATGAGTGAAAATGGAGCAGATGGAGTTTTTCCGCGAGCGGCCGGTGTCGATCAACATCGAGGACGAGATGAAAAAGTCCTACCTCGATTACGCCATGAGCGTCATCATCGGCCGGGCGCTGCCGGACGTCCGGGACGGCCTGAAGCCGGTGCACCGGCGGGTGCTGTTCGCCATGCACGACCTGGGCAATACCTGGAACAAACCCTACAAAAAATCGGCCCGCATCGTCGGTGACGTCATCGGTAAATACCATCCCCACGGGGACACGGCCGTCTACGACACCATCGTCCGCATGGCCCAGGATTTTTCCCTGCGCTATCCGCTGGTGGACGGCCAGGGCAATTTCGGCTCCGTGGACGGGGACGCCCCGGCGGCCATGCGCTACACCGAGGTCCGGATGTCGCGCCTGGCCTCGGAGCTGCTGGCCGACATCGACAAGGACACGGTCGACTTCCTGCCCAACTACGACGAGTCCCTCAAGGAGCCGGTGGTCCTGCCGGCCCGCTTTCCCAACCTGATTGTCAACGGTTCGTCGGGAATCGCCGTCGGCATGGCGACCAACATCCCGCCCCACAACATTTCCGAGGTGGCCGACGGCCTGGAAGCCCTGATCCGCAACCCCGAGATCACGGTCGAGGAACTGATGCGCTACATCCCGGGGCCGGATTTTCCCACCGGCGGCACCATCAACGGCCGGGAGGGGATCGTCTCGGCCTACAAGACCGGCCGCGGCATCATCCACCTGCGGGCCCGGGCCCACGTGGAGACCCAGAAGAAGACCGGCCGGGAAAGCATCATCGTCACCGAAATTCCCTACCAGGTCAACAAGGCGCGGCTGCTGGAAAAAGTGGCCCATCTGGTGCGGCAGAAAAAACTGGAGGGGATCAGTGACATCCGCGACGAATCGGACCGCCAGGGGATGCGGATAGTTTTCGAGCTGAAGCGGGACGCCCAGGCCCAGGTGGTCCTCAACCAGCTATACAAGCACGCCCAGCTGCAGGTTTCCTTCGGGATCATTCTGCTGGCGATCGTCAACCGCCAGCCGGTGACCCTGACCCTGAAGACCATGCTGCTGCATTTCCTCGACCACCGCAAGGAGGTCATCCGGCGCCGGACGGCTTTCGAGCTGGCCAAGGCCCGGGACCGTCTCCATATCCTGGCCGGCCTGAAGATCGCCCTCGACAACCTCGACGAGATCATTGCCCTGATCCGGCGGGCGAAGTCACCCGCCGCCGCCCGGGAGGAGCTGATTGAGCGCTTCACCTTTTCCTCGCGCCAGGCCCAGGCGATCCTCGACATGAAGCTCCAGCGGCTCACCGGTCTCGAACGGCAGAAAATCATCGACGAATACAACGCCACTGTGGCCCTCATCGAGCGCCTGGAGGCCATCCTGGCCAGCGAGCAGCTGGTGCTCGACCTGATCGTCGAGGATTTGCGGGAGATCAAGAAGGCCTACGGCGACGAGCGGCGCAGTGAAATCGTCGACCGGAGCACCGATCTGCAGATGGAGGACCTGATTGTCGAGGAGGACATGGTGGTGACCATCTCCCGGCTCGGCTACGTCAAGCGGACGCCGATCTCCACCTACCGCAGCTATCACCGCGGCGCCGGCGGCCGCCTGGGCATGGAGACCAAGCAGGGGGATTTCGTCAGCCAGATGTTCACCGCCTCGACCCACGACCAGATCATCTTTTTCACCAACTGCGGCCGGGCTTTCCGCCTGAAGACCTACGAAATTCCCGAAAGCGGCCCGGCGGCCCGGGGCAAGGCCCTGGTCAACCTGCTGAAGCTGGAGAAGGACGAGCTGGTGACCACGGTGCTGCCGGCGCGGGAATTCAAGGAGGATTGCCACGTGGTGATGGCCACCCGCCGGGGTTTCATTAAGAAGGTGGCCATGAGCGCCCTGGAGAATATCCGCAGCAACGGCCTGCGCTGCATCACCCTCGAAGAGGGCGACCAGCTGATCGCCGCCAAGGTCTGCCGGCCCACCGACCATGTTTTCCTGGCCAGCCACCACGGCCAGGCGATTCGCTTCCCGGCCGCGCAGGTGCGCAGCATGGGCCGCAGCGCCCGCGGGGTGATCGGCTGCCGGATGAACGAGGGCGACTACGTGGTTTCCATGGAGATCTTTGACGAGCAGGGGGGGACGGTGCTGACGGTGACCGAAAACGGCTTCGGCAAGCGGACCAGCATCGACGACTATCCCCTGCGCTCCCGGGGCGGCAAGGGAGTGATCACCATCAAGACCACCGAGCGCAATGGCAAGGTGGTGGCGGTGATGAAAGTCACTGACGCCGACCAGATCATGATGATCACCGATGCCGGCAAGATCACCCGCACCCGGGTGGCGGAGATCTCGGTGATCGGCCGCAACACCCAGGGGGTGACCCTGTTCCGCATCGACCCGGCGGTGGAAAAGGTGGTGGCGGCGGCCATTGTCGCCGAGGGCGGCCAGGGGGGCGCCCCGGCTGCCGACGGCAACGGGGCGGCCGCTGACGACGGTTCGGAGTCGCCGCCGCGCCTGCCGACGGTGGAAGCCGACGGCAGCGCCGGCGGGGGTGAAGATGAGTGAGTCGGAGGCCGGCAGCCGGGCCCGGGCCGTGCGGGAGATGTTCGGGGCCATCGCCCCCCGCTACGATTTCCTCAACCGCCTGCTGAGCCTGGGCATCGACCAGCAGTGGCGGCGCTTCGTCGCCCGGCGGCTGGCCGACCTGGAAGAGCCGCTGGTGCTCGATGTCGCCTGCGGCACCGCCGACCTGAGCCTGGCGGTCCGGGAGCGCAATCCCGGGGCGCGGGTGGTCGGCCTGGATTTCAGCGAGGAGATGCTGCGCCTGGCCGCCGCCAAGGTTGCCCGGCGCGGCTTGGCGTCGTCGGTGGTCTTCGTGGCCGGTTCCGCCGAGGAGCTGCCCTTTGCCGACAATCTTTTTGCCGGCCTGACCATCGCTTTCGGCATCCGCAACGTCATCGACCGCCCCCGGGCCCTGGCCGAGTTC
>JAFDMG010000077.1 GCA_019306045.1 Deltaproteobacteria bacterium
ACCGGGTGCCGACAATGAAACCGCCCTGGTGGTGGCCGTGAAAGTTGCTCCCGACATGCTGGCCCGGGACATCCAGCCCTCCCGCCTGGAGCGGGCGACCGAAAAAATCCATGACCTGCTCCGCCGGCGGCCGGGAACGAAGACGGCACTCATCGCCTACAGCGGCAGTGCCCACCTGGCCCTGCCGTTGACCGTCGATCCCCGGATAATCGATTTTTTCAGCCAGGCGCTGAGCCCGGCGGTCATGCCCCGACCCGGAGACGCCCCGGCGGCGGCGCTGGCCCTGGGGGCCTCCCTGCTGCGCCAGGCGGCGATTCCCGGGGCGATTCTCCTGGTTACCGACTACATCAGCGCCGGCCAGCTGGCGGCCCTGCGCGCCTTTCGGGAAAAATCAACGGTTGCCGTCCATATCTATGTTTTTGCCGCCGACCGGGGCGTTGCCCTGGCGGCCGCCAGTCCCGCGGCGCCGCCGCTGGACCGGCGTTCCCTGCGCCGGGCGGCGGCCGCCCTCGGTGCCAGCCTGACCGTGGTATCCCCGGACGACCGGGATGTGCGCCGGCTTGCCGGCCGCCTTGAAAAAAGTCTGGCCGCCGCCCGGCGGCAGCGGGGCGGCCGCTGGCGAGACGAGGGCTGCTGGCTGCTGCCCCTCCTGTTGGTTCCGGGAATCCTTTTTTTCCGCCGCGGCTGGGTGGTGGTCTATGAGTAAGGTAGTTGACAGATATCTTCCCGCTGGCATTCTGCTGCTGGTGGCGGCGGCTTTTTTCGGGGCCTTGGCGGCGGCCGACTGGTCGGCGGCCGGCCTTTTCCTGACCCCGGATCAGCGCGGCTGCCGGTTGCTGGCCCGGGGAGAATACCGGCGGGCAGCGGCGGTTTTTCGGGATCCCTGCTGGCGGGGGGTGGCCCTCTACCGGGACGGTGACTTTAAAGCGGCGGCGGCCGCTTTTGCCGCCGTGGGCACGCCGGCGGCGCTTTACAACCGGGCCAACGCCCTGTTGATGCAGGGGAAGTATGACCAAGCCATCACCGGTTACGAGCGGGTGCTGGCCGTCAGGCCCGGCTGGCGGGCGGCGCGGGAAAATTTGGCCCTGGCCCGGGCCCGGAAAAGGAAAAGACAGCCGCCGCCGGACGATGCCGGGGGCACCGGCGGCGAACAGGCTCCCGACGAAATCGTTGTGACCCGGCGCCGGCAGCAGCCGGCGGCCGCCAAGCGGGAGGAGGATCATGGCGGCGGCCGGCTTTCCGACCGGGAAATGCGGGCCCTGTGGCTGCGGCGGATTGAAACCAGGCCGGCGGATTTTCTGCGGGTCAAGTTTCTTTATCAGCTGGAATGCGGCTGTCGGTTGGGCACCTGCGAACCGGGGGAGGGGAGGCAGTGAAAAGGCGGTGCCTGGCAGCCGGTAAACGCCTCGGTTTCCTGCTGGTGCCCGGATGGCTGGTTTTCCTTTTTGCCGCCGCCCATGCCGGCCCGCCGCCGGCGCTGCTCAGGGTGGCGTTGACCCCGACGGCAAGAATCTGGCGGGGCCAGCGGCTGACTTTGAATGTCAGCCTCTACACCACCATTGCCTTTGCCGGTCCGACCCGTTTCGATCTGCCCCAGGCGGCCGGCATGGTGGTCATGGCCAGCGAAGATCATCCCCTGCTGGGCCGGGAAGAGATCGGGGGGATTGTCTACCTTAGCAAGCGCCATGAAATCTACCTTTTTCCCCTGCGGGCCGGCAAACTGACGGTGCCCCCTTTCGCCGTCGAGTTCAGTTTCCGCACCGCCGCCGGGCAGGTGGTTTCCCGGCGGCTGACCACTCCCCGGCTTACCTGCGAGGTGCGCGAAGTTCCCGGCGCCGATCCCCACCTGCCGTTGGTTACCGCCGCCGATTTCCGGGTGGAAGAACAGTGGCAGCCGCCGCCGCGCCGGCCCCGGGTCGGTGACGCCCTGACCCGGGAGGTCACCCTGGTCGCCGACGGTCTGCCGGGCATGCTGCTGCCGCCCTTGCGGCTGGTGAAAGTCGACGGCCTGGGTCTGTACCGCCGGCAGCCGCTGGTGACCGACCGGCAGGAACGGGGGGCTTTGATCGGCAGCCGCCGGGAAACCGTCACTTATGTTTGTGAACGGCCGGGAATCTTCACCATCCCGGCAATCGAGTTTCAGTGGTGGCAGCCCCGGACCGCGACTCTCCAGCGCCTGTCGCTGCCGGCGGTGGAACTGCGGGTTGTTCCCCATCCCCGGTTGACCGGCGGCATCCAGGCCGGAGGTGGTGGATTTCCTTGGAGAATGGCGGTGCCGCTGGCCGCGGGCCTGCTGTTTCTGGCCGGCCTGGCGTATTACCGGCTGCGGGCCGCGGAAAGGACCCGCCAATTGCTGCCAGCGGGCGGGAGAAGGCAAGAGGAGCGGCAACACTGGGCGCGATTCCGGGCGGCCGCCAGGCGGAACGATGCCCCGGCGGTCCTGGAAGCCCTGTATCACTGGCTCGATGCCGCCGTTTTCACTGGCAGCGCCGGCAGCCTGGCGGCCTTTGCCGCCCTGGCCGGCGACCGGGAAGTGAAAAAACAGCTGGCGATGCTGGAAAGTTTCCTGTATGCAGGGAAAACCGGCCGCTCATGGTCGGGAAGGCGGCTTTATGTCGCCGTCAGGAGAGCCCGGAAAAAATTACGCCGCCGGCCGCCGGCGGCAGAAACCAGCCAATTGCCGCCATTGAACCCGTGAAGCGAAATTTATTTACCCATATTCGTCCCCGGACAGTACCGGCGGCGGCCCTGCGTTTTCGCCTGACCTGGGGGCTGGGCGGGGCGGCGGTGCTGATGGTTGCTGTGCAGCTGGTTACCGGGATGCTGCTCAACCTCGGCTACGAGCCCACCATCCAGGGAGCCTACTCCTCGGTGCAGCGCCTGCACTACGATGTCTGCGGCGGCCGCCTGTGCCGCAACCTGCATCACTGGACCGGCCATGCTCTGGTGGTTGTCGTTTTGCTGCACCTGGTGCGGGTGTTCTGCCACGACGCCTATCGAGGGCCGCGCTACCGCAGCTGGGTCATCGGCCTGGTGCTGCTGCTGCTGATTCTGCTGGCCAATTTCAGCGGCTACCTGCTGCCCTGGGATCAGCGTGCCTACTGGGCGGTCACCATCGCCACCGCTGTTCTCGGCTACCTGCCGGGCGTTGGCGGCGCCCTGCTGGCCCTGGTCAGGGGCGGGGAGGAGGTGGGGGGCGCCACCCTGCACCTTTTTCACGTTCTGCACAGCGGCATTCTGCCGCTGCTGCTGCTTTTTTTCCTCACCTGGCACTGGTGGTGGATCCGCCGGGCCGGCGGCCTTTTTCTGCCGGGTGCGGGGCAGGGAAAGACCGGGCGGCCGGCTGCCGATCTACGGCCGGCCCGGCCCCATCTTTTTGTCCGGGAAAAGGCGGCGGCGGCCGTTGTCCTGGCAGCGCTGGTTTATTGGGCCATTTTGGCCGACGCCCCCTTGGGGGAGATGGCCAATCCCGCCTACACCCCGGCAACGGTCAGGGCCCCCTGGTATTTCATCGGTTTCCAGGAGCTGTTGATTCATGTCAGCCCGGCGGCCGCCGTCCTGGTCCTGCCGCCGCTGCTGGCTGCTTACCTCCTCGGTTTGCCGCTGGTGGGCGCGGACGATGTCCGGGGCCGCCGGGTGGTGCGCCTGCTGTTTTTTACCCTGGCGGCCGGGTACCTGGCGTTGACCGTCACCGGCCTGTTTTTCCGCGGCCCCGGCATGCAGCCGGCCTGGCCGTTTTAACGGCGAAAAGGTTGTCGCCCATGAGCAAGAAAGAAGCGGCCTCGCCGCCAACCACCAACCGCCGGACTTTCCTCGGCCGCCTCTGGCTGGTCCTGGGGCTGGCGGCGGCGGCGCAGCTGCTCGCCGGTATTTTTGCCTTCCTGTTTGCCGTTGCCGGACGCCGGCCGTCCGTCCGATCGCGGCTGCGAAGACGGCGGCTTCCTGGCCTTGTCAAGAAAATGCACCCACTTGGGCTGCGCCGTTGCCTGGGATGAGCAGCGGCAGCTTTTCGCCTGTCCCTGCCACGCCTCGACTTTTGACCGCAGCGGGGATGTCCGGCGTTCTCCGGCCCCCCGGCCCCTGGACCTGCATCCGCTGACCATCGAAAACGGTAAAATCATGGTCGAGTTGGGCGTCCGGCGGCGCCGGCAATCTTGCCAGCCGCAGCAGCTTACCTATCCAGCCGGGAGGCAGTGAGGCCATGCGCCGCTGGGAACTGACCGGCCTGGTTGCCACCCTGCTGCTGGTTCTGGCCCTGCCGTTTTACCTTTGGCAGTCCTGGCGGCGGCCGGTTCGGCGCCCGGAGCCGGCCCCCACTACTTTTGTCGGCCGCCAGGCCTGTGCCCGCTGCCACCCCCGGGAGGACCGCGCCTACGCCGATTCCGATCATGCCCATGCCATGGCTAAAGCGACGGCCGAGACGGTGCTGGGTGATTTCAACGACGCGACGTTCACCATCCACGGAGTGACCTCCCGCTTTTTTCGCCGGGACGGCAAATTCTTCGTTCACACCCGGGGCGTCGGGGGCAAGATGGCCGACTTCGAGGTTACCCACACCTTCGGCTGGACGCCCCTGCAGCAGTACCTGGTGCCTTTCCCCGGCGGCCGGCTCCAGTGCCTGCCCCTGGCCTGGGATGTCAAGCAGAAAAAATGGTTTCATCTCTACCCGGAAGAAAATTTTTCTCCCGACGACTGGCGCTACTGGACCAACCGCGCCCAGACCTGGAACAGCATGTGTGCCGACTGCCACTCGACCAATTTCCGCAAGGGCTACGATTTCGTCAAGGATGTCTACCATTCCCGCTATGGCGAAATCAATGTCAGCTGCGAGGCCTGTCACGGCCCCGGTTCCCGCCACGTGGCCTGGGCGACGACCATGCAGCCCCTTGACAGCGACGACGGCTTGGTGGTCCACACTGGCCGGATGACGGCCCGGGAGCAGGTCGAACTCTGCGCTTTCTGCCATTCCCGGCGCACCTCCCTGGGGGATTACCGGCATGGCCGGCACCTGCTTGACAACATGATTCCCCGCCTGCTCGACGAGGGCCTCTACTTTGCCGACGGCCAGATCCAGGACGAGGTCTACGTTTACAACTCCTTCCTGCAGTCGAAAATGTTCGCCCGAGGCGTTCGCTGTTCCGACTGTCACGACATCCACTCGCTGAAGCTGCGTCACAAGGGCAACCGGATCTGTCTTCAGTGCCATCAGGGGGATGTTTACGACCGCTACCAGCACCACTTTCACCGGCAGGCGGGGGATCCCCGGGGCAAGCCGCTGCGGGCGGCCGACGGCCGCATCCGCTTCGCGGTGGGCACCGGCGCCCTTTGCGTCGAGTGTCACATGCCCGGCCGGGTCTACATGGGCAACGACTACCGCCCGGATCATTCCCTGCGGGTGCCCCGGCCGGCGCTGAATCGGGAGCTCAATACCCCTGATGCCTGTTTGCGCTGTCACGTCGACAAGGACCACCAGTGGTCGGTCGCGTGCACCACCCGGTGGTACGGTGAAAAGCGTCCGGCCCATTACGGTACGGTGCTTGCCCGGGGACGCCGGGGAGAGCCGGGGGCCAGGGACGGTTTGCTGCGACTGGTGGACAATTCGCTCTACCCGCTGGTTGTCAGGGCCACGGCCCTGGAATTGTTGGGCCAGTACCAGGGTTCCGGGGTCAGGGCCCGGTTCAAGCGGTGCCTGGACAGTGACGAGGCCCTGTTGCGCCAGACGGCGCTTATGACCGTCCCCCCGGCCGAAAGGGTGAAACTGGCCGTACCGCTGCTGAGCGACCCGGTCAAGGCCGTCCGCATCGCCGCGGCCCGGAACCTTACCCTGGTTGCCCCCGCGGCGCTGGACGAAAACCAGCGCCGGCGGCATGAGCGGGCTTTGGCCGAGTTTCAGCAGGTGCTTGCCTATTCGGCCGACTTTGCCGACAGCCGGATGAATCTGGGCACCCTCTACCTTTACCAGGGAAAGGAAGAAATGGCCGCGGCGGCTTTCAGGAAAGCGATCGCCATCGACCGCGACTGCTATGCCGCCTATCGCAACTTGGCGGTGCTCTACAGCCGGCAGCATAAATTTGAGCCGGCGGAGGAAATTTTGCGCCGGGCCCTGGCCCGCCGGGACGATCTCTACGACTTGCACTATTCCCTGGGGCTGCTGCTGGCGGAGAGAAAAGAGTACCGGCCGGCGGTGGCCGAGCTGCAAAAAGCGGCCCGTGGCCTGCCGAACGACGCCCGGGTGCACTACAACCTGGGCCTGCTGCTCCAGTTCGGCCGCCGGGGGCCGGAAGCGGAAAAGGCCCTGGCCCGGGCCGTGGCCCTGGAACCGGGCAACGGCCGCTACCTGGAAGCCCTTGCCCGACTCTACCTGGCCGAGGGCAAACTTTCCCGGGCCGCTGAAGTGGCCGCCAGGCTGACCGCCGTTGACCCCGACAACCGGTTTGCCCGGCAGCTGCGGGAGTATCTGGAGAAACTGAAAAAGTAGCTTGGCTTTTTACTTGTGGACCTATCAAGTTTGAAATGAGCTGACAGCAAGCATTTAAAATCAGTTTTCCCGTGCCGGCAAAGGACCCCAAAGATTTGTTCGAGGTGTTTTTTCGGCTGGAAGCCGTTATCCTGGAGATTTTTTCTCTTCATCCTGCCTTTCAGAAAATAGTTCCTGCTGGTTATGCGGTCAATCCTGCCATGTCATTGAGCTGGCAAGGCCTGGTTTTCAGTAACGCCCGCAGGCCGCGTTCGGCGTTGATATGAACGGCCTTTTCGGCGGCATTGGCATTGCCCCGCTTCAGAGCTGCGATGATCATGTCATGATCCCGGCTAATTTCTTCAATATCTATTTTGACGGAGGCCATAAATCGGTAGCGCCGACACCGCTGACCGAGATTTTTGTAGATCTCCAACATCCTGGGATTGCCACCCAGCCTGACAATATGAATATGAAAATTGTCGTGGGCCTGGACCAGGTTCATGCCCTGGTGACACCCATTTTTTGCCAGGTGCAGGAAGCGGCGGTTCAATTGTTTCAATTGGCCAATTTCCTTGCTGGTGGCCAGCATTGCGGTTTGACGGGCGGCATATCCTTCCAGAACCTTCCTGACCTCATAGTAGTTGATTATGTCCTCTATTCTGAATTGAGCGACTTTTACTCCTTGATGTGGCTTGATGGTTAGGAAGCCTTCCGCTTCCAGTTGATAAAATGCCTCGCGAATGGGGGTTCGGCTGACACCTAAATAGCGGCTAAAAACGGTTTCGGTGATTTTTTCCCCGGCTTTCAACCGGTTGGCGCATATTTCATCACGCAGAAAATCAGCCACCTTTTCGCGCAAGGTGAGTCTGCTTGCAATTGATGATATTTTTTTCACTGATTCCTCCTGATTGTTTTGTTTGCTGAACTGTTTAATCTGTTTCACCGGGCCAGTAAACCCACCCTTTCAATCAATCGACTGCGTCCCAGCCGGTTGACAATATCTGCAAATGAATGTTTGAAAAATGCCATGACAGCGTATTGACGCAGGCGCCGATAGAGGTTCGCGAGCAGCAGGGAATGGTGCGGCGTTCCGTAAATACGCCAACCTGAAGTAATGGTTGGCACCTCATTGCCGTCAAGGTAGCCTTTGACATCTTTCAAAGGAATGCCCATAAGAAGACCCATGGCGACCGGAAGCGAACCGTCATCCCGATACTTTTTGAGGCATAAATGTATGAAAAGATCAGGTTTGTTGACAGTTTCCTCGCCGTAGCCGATTCCCTGGTCCAGTAAAAATGATTTGACGCGAGGATGGGCCAGGAGTTGACGGCAAGCATTGCGGTGATAAAAAATCAGGGCTTCCTCTCCATGCTGGCTGCGTTCCATCAGGGCGACTTCCAGAGATTGTTCCTCCTGAAAATATTTTTTGATTTCACGCCAGTGCTGGATACAACTGACACATTGGGATGACTCTTGCCGCAATGGCTTGAAACGCATCATGGTTATCGGTTTGATGCCGGCCATGGTGGCCGCAAGATGGCAGAGCAGTTTGAATTTGAAGTAATCCTCCCCCGAGATGGTTTTACGGGCAACGATCTGCTTTGCCTGGTTGAGTCGCAGACATTCCCGGTTTTTAGTGATGATGAAGTAGTGGCGGCCGATTTTATGAAAATCGGTGGCCTGCAATTCTTGCAAGCACTGCATGTCAACACTCCGATTAATTTGTGATTACCAACTTGTTGGTAAAAAGTTGTCAGATTTGTTGAACTTTGGGAAATTATGATCGTTTGCACGGCCATTTTCCCACTTTGTCAGAATTCCAGCGAAAGCTGGGCGGTAACGGTGTCGGCGTGATCGCCGGTGCCGCCGTCGGACTTGCTGTAATCTTCGTCATGGGCGTACTCGAGGGAGAAGGTCAGACCATCGATTAGGCCGACGCTCAGACAACCCAGGTAGCGATCTTCCGGCAGTTCCAGGGCCAGGGCTTCGTCGGTTCCCTGCCAGGCCAGGGCGAAGACCGTTTCATGGCCGGCGACCTCAAAGGTACAGGCGGCCTCCAGATTCCAGGCTTCGGGTTCGGCTCCACCGTTCTTCCAGTCCATTTCCCCGGCCGCGAAATCGTCGGCTGCGGCCAGGTATTCGCCGATCAGGGAGAAATTCCGCCAGTTGATGAAGGCATGCGTGGTCCAGCCGCCGACATAATCTTCGATCTCGCCGGGCAGCATATCGGCAAGATTGTCGGCTGCGGCGATTGAGTTGATCCAGCCGGCCCCGAGATCGAGACTGAAATCGTCTTTTTCGAAAGCGTAGCCGCCGTTGAAACCGTAGCATTTGATCTCGTTATCGTCTCCTTGCTCGTCGACATCACCGTTGAAAGCGTAGGCCGCGCCGTAGAAACCGTGGCTTTCGAAGCCCAAAACCGCGGCACTCTCCCGGGTCTCGCCAAGTTCCAGGGTCAGCGGGTCAGAGATCATGTTCGATTCGAAGTTGCCGAAGGGAACGTAGAGTTTGCCGACCTGAAAGTAGACCGGGAAAAATTCGGTGTTGCCGAGATAGATGTAACCTTCATCGACATCGACCTGGCCAGGGTGATGTCGCTTTCATCCTCACCGTCGTAGCCGGCGGTTTTGAAGGCTTCGACTTCGACCAGGCCGCTGAGGGTGACATGCTCATTGATGACCTTGAGCTTTTCCGCAAGCTGGCTCAGGGTCTCCTGCTCCTTCCGCGACTTGGCCAGAATCTCCTCCTGTTTCTTGAGGTGCCGGTTGTTGCTTTCAATATCGCGGCGATGCCGGTTAATGGTCTGCTGGTAGGTTTCAATCTCCTGTTTCTGAGCCTGGAGCTGGTTCTGCAGGGCCTGGAGCTGGGCGGCCAGGGACTGGAGCTTTCGTTCAAGGTCAGTGGCAGCCCTGGCGGGAATTGCCAACGACAAGGTGAAGCAGAAACAGATAATGAACATAAAACTCGAGCGAATGATATTCATGGTTTTCTCCTTGCTGTTATCGGGTGGTGAATGGTGCAAATTTTCGGCCTGGCAACCGGTATCGGACTGGAAATAACCAGAACAAGCGGAACAGCCGGTGCCGCAACCGCCGCAGGTGCTGTTTTTGCCCCCGACGGCGTTGCGCAGGCGACGGACCAGCAAAACCAACGCGCCACCGACAATGATCCAAACAAAAATGATTTCAAACATAATTTCCTCCTTCTATTACCCAAGGCCGCAAAGCAGACCGGCCTGGTAGACGGCGGTGGTGACCAAGTAAGCCAGCGTGGTCAGCCCGCCAAGTTGGAAAAGAGCCCATTTCCAGGAGTTGCTTTCTCTCCTGGTAATGGCAATAGTCGCCATGCAGGGTGCGCTGATGAGACAGAAAAGCATGATGCAGAAACCGATCAACGGGGTATAGGTGCGGGTCAGTTTGGCCCGCAAGGTTTCGGATTCCTCGTCGGCCTCTCCGACGGCATAGACAATGCCCATCTGGGCGACAAAAACCTCCTTGGCGGCGAAGGCGCCGATCAGGGCAGTACCGATTTTCCAGTCGAAACCCATTGGTTTGAGAATGGGCGCCAACGTCTGGCCGATGCGGCCGGCAAAACTGTTCCTGAGGGCGGCTTCATTTTCCCGGTTGTCGATTTCTGCCAGGCGCTCGGCCAGGGCTTCACCAGCCGGCAGCCGCTGCTGCAACTCCTGACGTTGCCGGGAAAAATGCTGTTTTTGCGCTGCCGGCAGTTCCGGAAAACTGGTCATCGCCCACAACAGGATTGAAATGCCGAGAATAACGGTTCCGGCCTTCTTGAGGTAAAGCCAGCCCCGTTCCCACATATGAATCAAGATTCCCTTGATGGTCGGCAGCCGGTAAGGTGGCAGTTCCATGACGAAGGGAACTGATTCCCCTTTCAGCACGGTCAAGCGTAAAAGCTTGGCGCAGAGAATTGCCAGTCCGATGCCGATCATATAAATGGTCCACAACATCGGCGCGTGCCAGGCCTGAGGAAAGAACGCGGGAATGATGAGAGCGTAAATTGGCAGCCGGGCGCCGCAGCTCATCAGGGGAACCACCATCATCGTCACCAGACGGTCACGCCGGTTTTCCAGGGTGCGGGTTGCCATGATTGCCGGCACCGAACAGCCGAAACCAATCAGCATGGGAATGAAACTTTTGCCGTGCAGGCCGATCTTGTGCATCAGGCGGTCCATGATAAAGGCGGCTCGGGCCATGTAGCCGGAGTCCTCAAGGATGGCGATGGCGAGAAAAAGGAGCAGAATATTGGGCAGAAAAATAATCACGCCGCCGACGCCGCCGATAATCCCGTCGACGACCAGTGATTGCAGCAGGCTTTCGGAGCCCGCCGGCCAGAAACCGACCACCGTTTCCCCCAGCCAGCCGAAAAATCCATCGATCCAGTCCATGAAAGGGTTGCCGAGGGTAAAGGTCAACTGAAAGACCAGGTACATCAGGGCGAGAAACAGCGGCAACCCGAAAATACGGCTGGTCACCACTGAGTCGATTCGATCCGAGATTGTATGCCGAATCTCGATCGTTGAACGTACCGCCTCCTGGCAGGCGCCCGAGATAAAACCGTAGCGGGCGCCGGCAATCGCAGTTTCCGCGGATTCGCCCAGGATCTCTTCAATCCGGGAAGCACTTTCTCTGGCTTGAGCGCGAATTTCCTGATCTTCTATTTGAGTGAGCAGTTCCTGGTCGTTTTCAAGCAGTTTCAAGGCCAGCCAGCGGGCATCGAAATGTTTCCGGAGAACGCCGCGCTCCCGAATCAGTTCCTCCAGGCGGGCAATTTCAGGTTCCAGTTCCCGGCCGTAATCCATTTGCCGAATAAATGGCTTGCCTGATTTGCCGCTTTTTTCAGCGGTATTGGCCGTCTCGATCACGGCGGTCAGCAGCTCTTTCATGCCGCTTCCCCGGTTGCCAACGGTTTCCACGATGCGGGCTCCGAAAAAGCGCGACAGCTTTTCGAGATCGAACTGGAACCCCCGGGCTCGGGCGACATCACTCATGTTGAAGACCAGAACCAGCGGCACCCCGAGTTCCCGCAATTGCACCGCGAGGTAGAGGTTCCTCTCAAGGTTGGAAGCGTCAATGATGTCAACCACGACATCCGGTTTTTCGTTGACAATAAAATTTCTGGCGACCAACTCCTCAGCCGAATAGGCGCTCAGGCTGTAGGTGCCGGGCAGATCGACAATCTTCAACGAGACTCCGTCATGCCGGCAGAAACCCTCTTTGTGTTCGACCGTTACTCCGGGATAGTTGCCAACGTGCTGGCGGGCACCGGTGAGTTCGTTGAAAATGGTGGTTTTGCCCGAATTGGGGTTTCCCGCCAGGGCAACTGTGATTTTGGGCTTCATTAATGAATCCTCCTCTCTTTTTGATGCTAGACAAGAAAAATTTGTTAAAGCATAATTTATTAGGTCTACCTAAGTTTGCGGTCAAAAAAAATTACTTGACGATAATCTTTTGGGCCATTCCCCGCCCCAGCATTACCCGGCAGCCTTTTACTTCAACCAGAAAAGGACCCTTGCCGTTGTTTTTCAGCACCTCGATTTCCACTCCTGCTACCAGACCCATGGCTGTCAGCCGACTTCTGAGTCCCTGCCCGGCTTTCACCGCCACCAAACGAACCCGGCGCCCAACTTGTATGACTGTTAACGGCATCACTAGCTCCTCCTTCACCTGACGAATTCTCCTGGATTAACCGGATTTTTTACAATACCCCGATTTCAATGCCTTCGGCATCCTCTTTGCGCAATGAAAGATGGTATCCTTTGACTTTGATATCGATAGGATCACCCAGCGGCGCCACCCTTTCGACCTCGACCAGGGCCCCGGGGGTGATCCCCATTTCAACCATTCTCTTGCCGGTTTCACCCCGGGTTTTGATCCGCACAACCTTGCCCTTATCCCCGGGATTGAGGTCTCGCAATGTCATTTTCATCATTGATTTTTTTCCTCCTTGTTGTTGGCGTTGCTTGAGCTCTTTCAAGGTCGTGGTAATGCACTCCTCGCAATGCTCAAGATTATTTTCCTGATCACAATGGTAGCTGAAGCCGGCAATCCACTTGGCGCCTCCCCGCGGGCAGACTTCGACAAATTCGGCAAAACGGACGAACCGCTCAAGAATAACTTTGGGGATGGAGTGTTCCATTTTACAGGCAGCGGCATCGGCGTCTTTTTCGGGAACCGCCAATACCCGGATGAAAAAATCACGTAACACCTCGTGCCGTCGCACCACGTCCTCGGCGGCCCTCCGGCCGGCAGCGGTCAAAGTTATGACATCATAGGGGGCATAGTTGATCAGTTTACGTCTCGCCAGAGAGCGTAGAGCTCCGGTTACCGAAGCGCTGCTGACCTTCAATCGCCTGGCAATATCTTTGGGTCGCACCGCCTGTTTTTCGGCAATAATGAGAAAAATAGCTTCGAGGTAGTCTTCGAGACTGGCGGTTAAGGTTTCGTCGGGGCTCATGTTTGCCTCCCAATCAATCGCTGATGGGTAAGTTTTAGTTGAGGCTAAACTTATAAGTTGTAGTAAAAATTATGTCAAGGGAAAATTCAAACCTGGTAATTTTTTTTACGGATGTGTTAGAGCTGATCAGGATTCGATAATAAATTCAAATATCTACAAGATCAAAGTATAAAGCCAAGAGAGCAGGAGGGATTTATCATCCCTCCTGCTCTCTTGGCTTTCGGTAATTAGACCGGCCGCCAACCGGCTATCTTGCCTGGTTCGGTTGTGAGCCTCAGCCGGCCGGGTGGGTGTTCGGCCCCCGCAGCAGCCAGGCGGCCAGGGCCGGGAGGACAAAGACGGCGCCGAGCATGTTGACCAGGAAGAGAAAGGTCAGCAGAATGCCCATGTCGGCCTGGAACTGGAGCGGCGACCAGATCCAGGTGGCGACCCCGATCGCCAGGCTGAAGGCGGTGACCAGGACGCCGTTGCCGGTGATGTCCAGGGTTTTCTCGTACGCCTTGCGGAACGATTCCCCCCGTTTGAGAATCGACCTGAAACTGGCATAGATGTAGATGCCGTAATCGACCCCGACGCCGACCCCCAGGGCGACAATGGGCAGGGTGTTGACTTTCAGGCCGATGCCCATAATCGCCATCAGGGAGTAGCCCAGCAGGGAAACCAGTCCCAGGGGCAGCAGGATGCAAAGCACCGCCCGGATCGAGCGGAAAGCGATCAGGCAAAAGAGAATGACCGCCCCGTAGACATAGAGCAGGATCGGGGTCTGCGAGGCCTGGACCTCTTCGTTGGTGGCGGCCATGACGCCGACGTTGCCGCCCATGAGGGCAATTTTCATCCCCTCGCCGAAGGGAGTGTGCTGCTGGCGGTATTTCCTGGCGGCGGCAACGATCCGGGAAATGGTTTCCGCCTTGTGGTCCCTGGTGAACAGGTAAACCGGCATTACCCGGCCGTCGGGGCTCATCAGGCCGCTGGAACTGCCAAGAAAAGTGAGGCAGCTGGCGATGGAGGGCTTGTTGGTGGGCAGGATTTGCCACTTGGGCGCTCCTTCGTTCCAGCCGGCGTTGGCGATGCGCAAGAATTTGGCCAGGCTCATGGTCGAGTGGACGCCGGGAATGTTGGCCATGTGCCATTCCAGGTCGTCGACCGCCAGCATGTTGTTGCAGTTGACGCAGGCGTCCGGCTGGCCGCCATCGACAAAAATCGTCATGATGTCGACGCCGATGGAGAATTTTTTGGTGATGAAGGCGGTGTCCCGGTTGTAGCGGGAATCGGGACGCAGCTCCGGCACCCCGGCCTGGGTGTCGCCGATCTTGATGTCGCCGGCTTTCCAGGCCCCCAGCAGGGCCAGGAGCAGGCAGATGCCGATGATGACCGCGGCTACCGGCCGGCTGGCGACGGCGGACAGCTTGTGCCAGACGGGCTCGAAAATGGCGGCCTTGCGCCGCAGCTTCTGCCGGTATTTTTCATCGGCGGTAACGTAGGAAAGAATCACCGGCAGCAGCACCAGGTTGGTGAGGATGATGACTGCCACCCCGATGCCGGCGGTCATGGCCATTTCCTGGATAATGCGGATCTTGATCAGGTAAATGGTGGCGAAGCCGATGGTGTCGGTGCCGAGGGCGGTCAGGCCGGGAATCAGCAGGGCACTGAAGCTGTCCTTGGCGGCATCCAGGGTCGATTTGCCTTCAAACAACCCGGCGGAGTTGGCGCTGATCATCTGGATGCCGTGGCTGACGGCAATGGCAAACACCAGGAAAGGCACCAGGATGCCCATGGGGTCGATGCCGAAACCCAGGAGCGGCAGCAGGCCCAATTGCCAGATGACCGCGATCAGGGCCACCGCCAGCAGGACGCCGGTGCGGCGCAGGGAAAGGGTGTAGAAATAGATCAGCAAGGCGGTGACCAGGAAAGCGACGCCGAAAAAAAGCACTACCCGGGAGGCGCCTTCGGTGATGTCCCCCATGACCTTGGCAAAGCCGATGATGTGAATGTCCAGGTTGTCGTTCTGGTACTTCTGGCGAATGTTTTCCAGGCGTTTGGCCACTTCCAGCAGGTTGAGCTTTTTCTTGGTCTGGGGATCGATTTCCAGCAGGTCGGTCTTCACCAGGGCGGCGGTGAAGTCGTTGGCCACCAGGCGGCCCACATAGGGCGATTTGATCAGGTTCTCGCGGACTTTATCCAGGGATTCGCGGTTGGGGGCGAAGTCGGCCGCCACCAGTGGGCCGCCGGCAAAGCCTTCCTCGGTAACCTCGGTAAAACGGGCATTGGGAGTGAAGATGGAGATCACCCGGCTGCGGTCAACCCCCGGCAGAAAGAAAATCTCGTCGGTGACTTTCTGCAAAGCGGTAAAGAATTCCGGGGTGAAAATGTCCCCTTTTTTAGGGGCTAGAACCACCAGGATTTTGTTGGCGCCGCCAAACTCCTGCTGGTAGTGAACGTAGGTTTTCATGAACTCGTGTTTCATCGGCACGAGCTTGGTGAACCCGGCATCGATCCGCAAATGGCTGGCGGAGTAGGCCATGAACAGGGTTGTTAAGCAAAAGATAACAATTACAGCCAGCCGGTGGCGGAAAATGATCTTTTCGGCTGTGGGGATGAATCGCGAGAACATATCGACCTTTTCATGCTGGAGCCTGGTTGGCTCGGTTGAGTTTCCTGGTTTATCTTTTACTGGCTGAAATCCGTGAGCGGGCAGCGTTTCAGGCCCCGCTCGCCGCCGAGGACAACGGTGTCGCCGGCGGCAATGAGCACTGCCGTCAGGGAGACGCGGTTGGGCTGCCGCAGGGAGAAAGTCTGCCCGCCGTCGGTGCTGGTCAGGATGGTGCCGGACATGCCGGTGATGATGATGGTGCCGTCAGGCAGCCGGGCGGCGTCGGTCAGCAGGGCCTTGGTGCCGGTGGGCACCGGCTGCCAGTGGCGGCCGCCGTCGGCGGAGCGGAAAACGTGGCCCCGCAGGCCGTAGGCCAGCAGGGTGTCGTCTGGCAGCGGCAGAATGCCGAAAAAAGATCCTTCATAAGGGGATGGCAGCTCTTGCCAGCTCCGGCCGTTGTTGTCTGAGCGGAAAAGTAAGCCCGCTTCGCCGGCGATGTAGAAAAC
>JAFDMG010000078.1 GCA_019306045.1 Deltaproteobacteria bacterium
GTCTTCGGCGCCGGCGACCCCAACGCCGAGCTGATGTTCGTCGGGGAGGCTCCCGGGCGGGACGAAGACCGGGCCGGCATCCCCTTCGTCGGCCGGGCCGGCCAGCTGCTGACCAAAATCATCCAGGCCATCAAGCTGACCCGGGAACAGGTGTACATCGCCAACATCCTCAAGTGCCGGCCGCCCAACAACCGCAACCCCGAGCCGGAAGAGATCGCCAGCTGCTCCCCTTTCCTCTACCGCCAGATCGAGGTCATCCGCCCGAAAGTCATCTGCGCCCTGGGCAGCTTTGCCGCCCAGACGCTGCTGGACACCAAGGTCTCCATCGGCCGCCTGCGGGGCCACGCCCACCAGTTCGACGACCACACCCTGCTGGTGCCCACCTACCACCCCGCCTTTCTGTTGCGCAACCCCAACAAAAAGCGCGACGTCTGGGAAGACATGCAGCTGGTCATGCAGCTGCTGGCGGCAAGCTGACCGGCAGCCTCCTCAGGGCAGGCCGGCCCGTTCCTTGATCAGCTGCAGGAACCGCTCCTCCTCCGGCAGCGGCCCGTACTGGGCGTAAAGCACCCGGCCGCCGGCCGGCGTCGGCTCGATGACGAAAAAAGCCGGAATGACATCGACGTCGATCTTGACCATCTTTGGATCGGGGAACAGGGGAAAGGGAATGCCGTAGTGCCGCTGGTAGACGTCCAGCTGGGCGGCGGTATTGCCGGTGCCCACGCCGATGATCTTGACCTGCTCGCTGAGACCTTTCTGCTGCAGCAGGTGGTAAAAGCGGTTGACGTAGGGCACCTCGTCCTGGCAATGGGGACAGTCAACCTGGAAGACCTCGACCACCACCACTCTTGCCTTGATGTCGTTAAGGGTAAATTCGCCGGCCACCGGCCGCAACCCCAGGTACTGCCGCCAATGAGCAGCCCGGGGAACCTGGAAATAGGCCGGCGGGATGGTCTTGACCTCGATGGGCCGCGGCGAAGCACAGGCGGCCAGCCAGCCGGCCAGCAGCAACAGGCCCGCAATTCTCCACGCAATCTTGTTCATGTTCACCATCCTTTCCCTTTTTGCTTTTGCCGCCGGGAGCCCGGATTCGCGCAATCACGCCTCCGGCAGTCCCAATCATAAACACTTGCCAAAGGTATCGCCAGCAAAAAATTGCCCCCGCCCGGAGCGAAAAACCGGCGAGATCAGAACAGCCGGAAAACCGCGGCGAAAAAAACCACAAAAAAATTTAAGAATAAATTCCTACTACCGATTATCTGAATATATTGATACTCGGGGTACCGGCGAAAGACAGCCGGCCCCCACTGAAACAACGGCCGGCCCCGCCCGGCGGACCTGACCAGGAGTTGCAACCATGGGCGACAGCAACCAGGCAACAGCAGAAACTTCCCTGACTCCCGAGTTCGCAGAACACATCCGCAAGATCGCCAACGATGCCGGCGACATCGTCATCGAGATCGCCGACGTGGCTGGAGAGCTGGAAACCATCAGCCAGCAGACGGAACAGCAGGCGGAACAGTTCGACAATCTTCGCCAGGCGACGTCCGTCATGGCCGCCAAGACCGGCGACATCAACGATGCCATCCACTCCAGCATGGAAGTGGCGGCCGAGGCCACCACCGACCTGGAAAACTCGCGCACCCAGGTGCACAATTCCCTGGAACAGATCGAATCGATGGTGGCGTCGGTTCAGTCAATCGCCGAGTCTTTCCAGGATCTCGGTCAGGCCCTCGACGAGGTCCGGAACGTGGCCCAGACCATCCGGGCCATTGCCGGGCAGACCAACCTCCTGGCCCTCAACGCCACCATCGAGGCCGCCCGGGCCGGCGAACACGGCCGGGGCTTCGCGGTAGTCGCCAGCGAGGTCAAGGCCTTGGCCGGCCAGACCGCCGAAGCCACCAAGCAGATCGACAACACCCTGGACATCCTCAGCAGCCAGATCGAAAAGCTGCGCCAGGAAGGCAAGCGCGGGGTGGAAAACTCGGTCCAGACCCAACAGGGCACCAAGGAGATCGGCGAGGCCATCGGCATCATTGCCCAGGCCATTGAAAAAATCAACGGCGAACTGGTCAATATCGAAGGCAACACCGGGGGGATCACCGACAGCGTCAAGCTGGTGGTGGAGGCCCTGGAAAGCCTGGACCAGAGCCTGGAAGGCAACCGCCAGAGCATCAGCAATTCCAAGGAGCGGCTGAACAAGCTGCGCGACTTCGGCGAGGGGCTGGTGCAGGCCACCAACCAGCTGGGGGTGGAAACGGTCGACAGCCGCTACATCAACGGCCTGATCGCCACCGCCGACCGGATAAGCGCGGCCCTGGAAGAAGCCGTCGACCAGCAGCGGACCACCATGGAAGACCTTTTTGACCAGGACTACCAGCCGGTGCCCGGCACCGACCCGCAGCAATACACCACCAGGGCAACCACTTTCCTCGAAACCGTCCTGCCGGCTTTCCAGGAAAAACTGCTGGAGGAATATCCCAACCTGATTTTCGCCGTTTCCGTGGACACCAACGGCTACCTGCCGGTCCACAACCGCAAATATTCCCAGCCCCAGCGCCCCAACGACCCGGTCTGGAACACCGCCAACTGCCGCAACCGGCGCATGTTCAACGACCGGGTCGGCCTGGCGGCCGGCCGCAACACCAAGCCGTTTCTCATCCAGGCCTACCGCCGCGACATGGGCGGCGGCCAGTTCGTGATGATGAAGGACATCTCCGCTCCCATCAGGATCAAGGGCCGCCACTGGGGCGGCCTGCGGATCGCCTACAAGAGCGGCTCCTGAGCCCCGCGGCCGGCGCGCCGCCTAGCGAGACGGCAGCACGATCCGCCGGCGCTCCTCGTCGGCCGCCGGCCGGTAAAAGATGGCCAGGTTGCCGATCAGGCCCACCAGTTCGCTGGCGGTTTCCCGGCCAATGGCCGCCGCCAGCTCCCTCTTGATCTCTCTCTCCTTGAAATCAACGAACCTGACCTTGATCAGCTCGTGGAGCTCCAGGGCCTCGTTCACGGCCGCCAGCAGGCCGGCACTCATTCCCTGCTGGCCGAGGTGAACCACCGGTTTCAGGTGGTGGGCCAGTCCCCGCAGGTAGCGTTTCTGAAAACCTTGCACGATAAAAGAACCTCGGTGTTTCCGGTTGAAGATTCGATTCAGCCGGCAGCGCCGGCAAGACAGGCCGGGCAGCGCGGCTTAACCCGGCTCAGCTGAAAAAAGCGATTGCCAGGGCCTGGAAAACCGCCCACCCCAGCACGATGACCGTAGCCAGCACGCAGGCGGTCGCCAGCCACTGCTGCCAGGCGGCACCCAGGTTTTTTTCCCGGTAGCCCAGCAGGAAGCCGCAGGCCAGGCCGGCGATGATGCCGCCGCCGTGCCCCCAGTTGTTGATCCCCGGCACCAGGAAGCCGAAGAGGGCCAGGCCGACGATCCAGCCCATAGCCTGGCGGTAGATGGCCATGCCGTAGACTCCGCCGCGGCTGCGGCCGTAGTAGAGGATCGCCCCGATCAGGCCGCAGATGCTGGCGGAGGCCCCGATGGTCAGGGGCACCCCGGCCAGGCAGGAAAGGTAAAAGCCGACAATGCCGCTGACGGTGTAAATGATCAGGAAGCGGTGCAGGCCGTACTCCCGCACCACGAACGGCCCCAGCTGTTTCAGGGCCACCATGTTGAAAAAGATGTGCATGATGCTGCCGTGAAGAAAAGAGGCGGCAATCAGGGTCCACCAGCGATGGAGCTGGAAAAGGGGCAGCCGCCCGGTCGCCCCGGCGATCAGCAGGCTGCGGTCGGCGGGAGAAAAGAAAAAGAGGGGGTTGCCCGAAAAACCGAGGTGGGTGGGATTGAGCAGCAGGGTGAAAACGAACATGCCGACGTTGATGTAGATGATTATCCTGATGATCTCTTCCGGCGCCGCCAGCAGGCGGCCAAGGAGGCCGGACTGCAGCCGGGAGCCGGGCCGGGCCAGGCCGCAGTAGGGACAGCGGGATTCATCGCTGCTCACCAGGCGGCGGCAGCGGGGACAGAGAAGGGATTTGCGTTCGCCGGCCATTTTAGAAAATGTTTTCCTTCATGGTCGCCAGGTAGATGTCCGCCAGGGTGAGGAAGGCGATGGCCACCAGCGGCCCGAAAAGAATGCCGAGCACGCCAAAGGTGGCGATGCCGCCGAAAATGGAAAGAAAAACCAGCAGCACGTGCATCTTGACCCGGTCGCCCACCAGTTTCGGCTTGATGAGATATTCGACAATGCCGGCCAACAGGGTGAAATAGGTGAAAAACAGCACTGCCTTGGTGGTCTGGCCGATGATGAACAGGTAGATGGCGATGGGAACGAAAACGATGGAGATGCCGATGAAGGGGATGAAGGCAAAAATCGCCATCACCGTACCCCAGAGGACCGGCGACTGCATCTCGAACATGGTCAGGCCGATGCCGCCGAAAACGCCCTGGAGGATGGCGGCAATGCCGTTGCCCACCACGATGGCCACCGACATGTCATTGAACTTGCGCAGCAGCAGGTTCTCCTGTTCCCGGGGCAGCGGCAGCAGCTCCAGGACGTACTCCTTCAACTTGCGGCCGTCGATCAACAGGTAAAAGGTGATCACCAGCATGATGATGAAATGAAGAGTGAAATGCATCACCTTGCCGGCCAGCATGCGGCTCTGGTCGTACATGAACAGCCCCAGCGTCTTGCCGAGGGTAACCACGTGCTCTTCCATGTCCGCCAGGGAATAGGAGATGTCCAGGTGGTCGAGAATTTTCTTCAGCCGCTCCACCAGCACCGAGTGGCTGTTGACAAAATCACTGACCAGCTTGAGGTTCAGCGACTGCCGCAGGTTGAAATAAAAATCCGCCACCTCCACCGACAGGGTGGTGATCAGGAACACCAGGGGCACGAAGATGCCCAGAAAGATCAGCAGGCAGATCAACAGCGAGGAGAGATGGGAGTGGCCGCGGGTAACCTTGTTCAGCCACTGGTAGAACGGGGTGATGACCCCCACCAGCATGAAAGCAAGGATGATCGTGTACAGGAAGGGGTAGACGGTCCACAGGAGCAGGAACAGACTGAGCAGGAAAATAACCACGAAGATGTAAGGCTGCCATTCCAGTTTTTTCGCCATCACTACCGTTTCCCGGTCGTCAAGATTTGCTGCCAAGTCAGGAAAACGAGTACCATATTTCCCGCCGGGAATGCAATAATTACTATTTTTCCCTTGCGCTAAAATGATTTTTGTATTAAAGGCACATTTTTAAGGGCAGTATAAAAGCCGCCCGGCAAAATGAGTACGTCAGTATGGATTGTTTTTTGGAGCAAAGTGCAATCGTTCCCGCCGGAATTTTCTCGGGTAGATGACCACGTCCAAAGCAAGACCTGATGTGCCGAACACAATTTTGAAAGGAGGTCCGTGTTTATGGCCGAAGGACGCGTGAAATGGTTTAACCAGAAAAAAGGATATGGTTTCATTGAAACCGATGGTGGCGAGGACGTTTTTGTCCATTACTCCGGTATCGAAGGGGAAGGTTTTCGCACCCTGCAGGAAAATGACCCGGTTTCCTTCGAAATCGAAGAAACCCCCAAGGGACGCAATGCGGTAAAAGTCAAAGTCATCTGATTGTTGTTTCCCTGCTCATTGATGATTTACCATCAGCAATAACCGCCGCCCCGGTATCCCGCCGGGGCGGTTTTTTTGTCTTTGCCGGCGGCGGCCGGTCAGTCGTCCCCAGCCACGGCCGGCCGGCAAGGCGGCCAGAAAGCGCGAGGAGTGAAAATGAAGATTACCTGTGTTGGCGGCGCCGGTACGGTAACCGGTTCCAACCACCTGATCGAGGCCGACGGCGTCCGCCTGCTGGTGGACTGCGGCATGTTCCAAGGCAGCCGCGAACTGGACGAACGCAACCAGCTCGACTTCCCCTACGATCCGGCCAGCATCACCCACCTGCTGCTGACCCACGCCCACATTGACCACAGCGGCCTGATTCCCAAGCTGGTGCGCCAGGGCTTCCAGGGAGCGATCATCTGCACCCCGGCCACCGCCGACCTCTGCCAGATCATGCTGGCGGACAGCGCCCACATCCAGGAATCGGAAGCCGAGTGGCGCAACCGCAAGAAAAAGCGCTCCGGTCTCAAGCGCCTGATCGAACCCCTGTACACCCAGGCCGACGCCGAAATGGCCATGGACTACTTCCGGCCCCTGGCCTACGACACCGACATCATCATGTCGCCGCAGGTCCGGGCCCGCTTCCGGGACGCCGGGCACATCCTCGGCTCGGCAATCGTCGAACTGTGGGTCGAGGAAAACGGTCACCGCACCAAGCTGGTTTTTTCCGGCGACCTGGGCAACCTCAACCAGCCGATCATCGCCGACCCGACGCCCGTCGAGGAGGCCGACGTGGTTTTCATCGAGTCCACCTACGGCGACCGGCTGCACAAGTCGATGCCCGATACCAAGGAAGAGCTGCGCCAGGTGATCCTGGCCGCCCACCGGGACGGCGGCAACGTCATCATCCCCTCCTTCGCCGTCGGCCGCACCCAGGAACTGCTGTACGTCCTCAGTGAACTGTACATCAAGAACCAGGTGCCCAAGATGGCCGTCTACCTCGACAGCCCCCTGGCCATTTCCGCCACCGAAATTTTCCTCCGGCATCCGGAGTGCTTCGACGAGGAAACCATCGCCCGGCTGCACAACGGCGAACACCCCCTGGACTTCCCCGGCACCCACTTCACCCGCCGGACGGAGGAATCCATGGCCCTCAACCGGATCACCAAGGGGGCGATCATCATCGCCGCCAGCGGCATGGCCAACGCCGGGCGCATCAAGCATCACCTGCGCTACAACCTCTGGCGGCCGGAAGCCCACATCGTTTTTGTCGGCTACCAGGCCGAAGGCACCACCGGCAGGAAAATCGTCGACGGCGCCAAAAGGGTGCGCATCTTCGGCGAGTACGTGGCCGTCAACGCCCATTGCCACAATATCACCGGCCTCTCGGCCCACGCCGACCAGCGGGGCCTGCTCAACTGGCTGGGGAGCTTCAAAAAGCCGCCGAAGCTGGTCAACATCGTCCACGGCGAACCGGAGGCGGCCCGGGTTTTCAGTGAGAAGATCGCCGCGGAGCTGCACTACCCGGTCAGGGTGCCGGCCATGGGCGAGGTCATCGACAT
Organism: Deltaproteobacteria bacterium; assembly: GCA_019306045.1. GTDB lineage: Bacteria > Desulfobacterota > Anaeroferrophillalia > Anaeroferrophillales > Anaeroferrophillaceae > JAFDMG01. The sequence goes on from JAFDMG010000078.1 coordinate 7,149, forward strand.
CGACCTGGCCACCGGGGTGGCCAAAACC
>JAFDMG010000079.1 GCA_019306045.1 Deltaproteobacteria bacterium
GACTTCTAATCCGTAGGTCGGGGGTTCGAGTCCTCCTTGGCGCGCCAATGATAATAAGCACTTGTCGATTTAATCGGTAAGTGCTTTTTTATTTTCGCTTTCAAAAAAGATTTGATTCATATCGAAATTCGGTTAAATTACTGTATTCCAACCGGATAATTTATGACCTGTTGTGGGCATGAGGATATTCCTTGTTGGCAGGAACAACGGCGGTGGTAAAATCCGGGAGGCATAATTTAACAAGATTTGGCTGAAAATTTGTGCTAATCAGTAGAGGTGAAATTAGGCAAACTTTCATGCCGGTCGGCGGAGAGCTGATTCCATGGACATGACAACCGATTCGCAGAATGGTGGTGAAAAATCAGCTGCCAGGTTGATTTTCCAACAAGCCAGAGAGCGCCTGGCAACGGAAGTTGTTGGCCAGGAAAAATTGATTGAACGCCTCCTGATTACCTTGCTGGCCGATGGGCACCTGCTGGTCGAAGGGGCCCCCGGTCTGGCAAAAACCCGGGCGGTCAAGTCCTTGGCCGCTTGCATTGAAGGTGATTTTCAGCGCCTTCAATTCACCCCTGACCTCCTGCCGGCCGACCTTACCGGCACTGAAATTTATCAGCGCCACAGCGAAACTTTCCGTTTTCAGCCCGGTCCCCTTTTCCACAATGTCGTTCTGGCGGATGAGATCAACCGGGCACCAGCCAAAGTGCAGGCCGCTCTTCTGGAGGCCATGTCGGAGCGGCAAATCAGTGTCGGACGCAGGACCCACAAATTGCCGGACCTTTTCATGGTCATGGCCACCCAGAATCCCATCGAACAGGAAGGCACCTATCCCTTGCCCGAGGCCCAGCTGGACCGTTTCCTGATGAAAGTTCTTGTCGATTATCCTGACCATGAAAACGAGAAAATCATTCTGGAATTGGCCCGGCGGGAGATGCTCGACGAGTTGGAGGGGAAAACTTCCCTATCTCCCGTTTTAAGCCCGGCATTGATAACCCGGGCCCGGCGGGAGGTCCTCGGCCTGTATATGGCTGATACCCTCAAGGAATATCTCGTCCAGCTTATCTTGGCGACTCGCAATCCCCGGTCCTGCAGCACACAACTGGATCGTTGGTTGGAATACGGCGCCAGTCCCCGGGGCACCATCGCTCTGGACCGCTGCGCCCGGGCCCATGCCTGGCTGCAAGGCAGGGAGTTTATTACCCCGGCAAACATCCAAGCGGTTGTTTATGATGTTCTGCGCCATCGCCTCATCCTCACTTACGAAGCTGAAGCCGAAGGCATTACCAGCGAAAAAATTATTGCTGAACTTCTCCGGCAGATTCCCGTACCCTGAGTGGAGGCTGGGTTTTGCTGGCATTGACGACATGAAGCCCATGCGATTCAGGCAGCAACTTTCCCCCACCGCCAGCGCCAATGATAGCGTTGTGGTTTTTTTGCCTTCCGTCCGGCATCGCCGGGGGATTTCAACTGCTCGGGAGAACAGCCGGTGCGTCTGATAAAGTTTGGCAGAAAGCCAAAACCGCCGGCAACCGTTAGCGGCATTACCTGCACGCCGGCAGAGCTGCTGGAATTGCGCTATGTGGCCCGGATGCTGAGGGTTGGCGACCGGCCGCAGGCTTATTCGATTATGACCGGCAGCGCTCTCGCCAAATTCAGGGGCCGGGGGATGGATTATGCCGAATCCAGAGTCTATGTTCCCGGTGATGACGTACGCAACATCGACTGGCGGGTTACGGCGCGCACGGACAAGGTTCATACCAAGGTTTATCTAGAAGAGCGTAACTGTCCGGTTATGACCTTGGTGGATTTGAGCCCTTCGCTGTATTTTGGCACTCGGGAAGCCTTCAAATCGGTGGTAGCCGCCCGTCTGGCAGCCACCATTGCCTGGACGGCGATTTTCAACGGCGACCGCATCGGCGGTATTGTCGTCAGTCCCCGGGAGAAATTCGAACTGCGGCCTCTGGCCGGCCGAAAAGGAGTATCGGCCCTGATTCGGGTGCTGGTCGAGGCCACCGGCCAATTTGCCGCCGAAAAATCCGGGTCCTCCTGGGTACCGCTTATTCAGCACGCCCTGAAAGCCATCCGTCCCGGCAGCCGGATTTTCCTGATCAGTGATTTTTATCATCACGACCCGGAAATGGAGCAAAATCTGGGTCGTCTGCGGCGGCATAATGATTTGGTGCTGTGCCAGGTTATCGATCCCCTGGAGATGGCCGCTCCGCCTCCCGGTATTTATCGGCTAACCGACGGCCGGCAGGCCGCCGGTCTTGACGCCGGTAATCCCGCCCTGCGGCGTCATTATCGCGAAGTTTTCCAACGCCGCCAGAACCGGTTGAAACGGTTGGCCAATCGCCTGCAAATTCCCCTGTTGCAGTTGGTTTCCGGTGATGACATCGCCGGTGTTCTTCACCATGGTCTTAGTTTCAAAGGTCATACTGGTTCCCATGAATCCTCCTGAATCCAATCCTCTGACAGCATTGAAAGACATCCAGCTGCCGCTCCCTCCCGGCTGGTGGCCGCCGGCTCCGGGTTGGTGGCTGCTGCTGATGCTGGTGGTGGCGGTAATTGGCTTCGGGGCGTGTATTTACCGGCGGCGGCAGCTGGCCATCCGTCCCGTCAAACTTGCCCTGGCCGAGCTTTACCAACTTGATCTGCACAGCCGGGATCCGCTGGTTCGCCGCCAGGTGCTTTCGGCACTTGCCGTCATCCTGCGGCGATTTTGCCTGGTTGTTTTTCCCCGGCAGCAGGTTGCCGGCCTTTATGGACAGGCATGGCTTGATTTCCTGAAAGCAAAGGCAGCGGAGCAGGGTTTGACCGTCACCGATGCCGAACTCTATCCTCTGGTTGAGGAAGCCTATGCTCCTGCAAGCGATACCGATCTGGAAGCTCTGGGGGCGGTGGTGGCAAAGTGGGTGGTGGTGCAAAAATGTGCTGCCCGGAGGCGGCCATGAACTCTTTTGCCTGGCCGTGGATGTTCTTATGTCTGCCTTTGCCGCTGCTGGGTTATTTCCTGTTGTCCCCCGTCCGGGCAGCGGCCGGTCCGGCCTTGCGGGTGCCCTTCTATCGGCAGCTGGCCGACTTTTATCAGGCCGGCGGTGGCCGCGCTCCTCTCTGGCTTCGACTGCTGGCGGTTTTGATCTGGGTACTGCTGGTGGGAGCGGCAGCCCGACCCCAATGGCTGGGAGATCCCAGGAGAACACCGATCAGCGGTCGCGACCTGATGCTGGCGGTCGATATCTCCGGAAGTATGCGGACCGAGGACATGGTGCTGAACGACCGTCCGGTCGACCGGCTGACGATGATCAAAAAAATTGCCGGCGAGTTCATTGACCGACGCCGGGGTGATCGCCTCGGGTTGATCCTTTTCGGTACCCGGGCTTACCTGCAGGCGCCCCTTTCCTTTGACCGCCGGACGGTCAAGCAGCTGTTGCAGGAATCACTGATCGGCATGGCCGGCAAAAAGACCGCCATTGGCGATGCCATCGGCTTGGCGGTCAAACGCCTGCGGGAACGGCCGGGCAAGCGGAAGGTAATGATTCTGTTGACAGACGGCGACAATACCGCGGGAACAATCGATCCCCTGCGGGCCGCCAGAATGGCGGCCGCCGCGCAGGTGTCCATCTACACCGTCGGCATTGGCGCCGACCGCCTGCAAGTAAATGGTTTTTTTGGCCGGCGGGTGGTCAACCCGACCGCCGATCTTGACGAAAGGATGCTGCGTGAAATTGCCGGATCCACCAACGGCCGCTACTTCCGGGCCCGTGATTCCCGGGAATTGGCAAAAATCTACGCCTTGCTTGACCAGCTTGAACCGGTGGCCGGCGATGACCGGCACCTGAGGCCGGTGCGCGAGCTTTTTTACTGGCCTTTGGGCGCGGCCCTGTTATTTTCGTTTTTGCTGTTAGCGGTCAGGAACCATGAATTTTCATGATTTTCATTTTCTCCGCCCCTGGTGGCTGCTGGCATTTCCCGCCGGTTTTCTGCTGCTGCGGCGCCTGGGACAGCAGGAGACGAAAAACCCGTGGGCGAAAATCTGCGATCCCCACCTGCTGGAACACCTGCTCGTCGGTGAACCGGCAACGGCCGGGTTCCGGAAAACCCACCGTTTGCTGCTGGCCATGCTGTTGCTGGCGACGCTGGCCCTGGCGGGTCCTGCCTGGGAAAGGCGCCCCCAGGCCCTTAGCAAGCCGGCCGTCGGCCGGGTATTGGTCTTCGACCTGTCGCTTTCCATGCGATCGACCGATTTGCCTCCCGATCGCCTGCGCCGAGCCCGCTCCCGGGCCCACGAGCTGATCAAGGCTGGCGTCGGTTTCGAGCAGGGATTGGTGGTCTTTGCCGGCGACAGCTTTGTGGTGACACCCTTGACCGATGATCGGGCGACTGTGATCAATTTACTTGCCGGCCTCACCACCGATATCATGCCCGTGCAGGGCAGCCGGGCCGACCGGGGGCTGGAAATGGCTGCTGAATTGCTGCGGCGGGCGGCAATCGACCGGGGTCAGATAATCCTGTTTGCCGATGATGCCGATGCTTCCACGGTGGCAATGGCCGTCAAATTGCGGCATGCCGGCTGTCGCGTCGATGTGATTGCCGTCGGCACCGAGACGGGAGCACCGGTGCCGCTGCCGGCTGGAGGCTACTTGAAAGACGGGCAGGGAAACATTGTCGTACCGGTGCCCAACTTTACCCTCCTGCGCCAGGTGGCGGTCAAGGGGGGAGGACGGTATTGCAAGGTAACGGCGCCGGCTGCCGTTTTTACCCAGTTCTACCAGCCGGCGGGTTTTTCGCCCAAAGGACAGCAAAGTATCTACAGGGGCGACCAGTGGCTTGACCGGGGTCCCTGGCTGCTGATTCCCCTGCTCTTGCTGGCGGCGTTTAGTTGCCGTCGCGGCTGGTTGTTTCTGCTCGTGGCCCTGTGGTTGTGTAATCCCGAACCCGCTGCTGCCTTCAGCTGGCGGGATCTCTGGCAGCGTCCCGATCAGCAGGCGGCCGCCGCTTTTGCGCGGCGGGATTATCCGGCAGCGGCGCGCCTGGCCGCCGCTCCGGCCTGGAAAGCGGCGGCCCTGTATCGGGCGGGAAAATTCAGGGAAGCCGCGGCCGTTCTGGAGCCGTTCACCTCGGCCAGCGCTTGCTATAACCGTGGCAACGCCCTGGCCCGGGCCGGCGAATATGAAAAAGCCTTGGCGGCCTATGATCAGGCTCTGAGCCGGAATCCGGGGATGGCAAACGCCCGCTTTAACCGGGAACTGGTGGCAAAACTGCTGCGGCGACGGAAACAGGAGCAACCAGGGTCATCCTCTCCGGGTGACGGCCGCCTGCCGGGGAAAGGCCGCCAAACTGAAAATCGGCGGCCAGCGGCGCCAGGCCAGCACGGGAAAAAGGGGGAGCAGGGGACAGCCGGCCGGCGGGGCCGGGAGAGTAAAACGAGCCGGCAGCCGGAAAAAGAACCGGGAGCTGTTGCCGGTGCGGGGCCGCGGGAAGGGGAAACCGCTCGCCGGCCGGCCAGTGCTTCCGGGAAGGATTCTGTGGCCGGGGTGGGGGAAAAGGCGGTCGGGCAGAAGGAACTGGAGCAGTGGCTGCGCCGGGTTCCCGATGATCCGGGAGGTTTGCTGAAAAGAAAATTTTTTTCCCAATACCATGCCCGGCGACAGAAGAGCAAAGGGCGCCGGGGATGGTAAACAGGGGACGCACGGTTAATTCCATGGGACGAGGCCACGCCCTTTTCTTTCTTGTCCTGCTGGCTTTGTTTTTTAATGCCCTCACCGCCCCTGCCGTCCATGGCGAAACGCCGGCGGACATGGCTGATGTTTTTCTCGAAGTGGAGCCGGCAATGGATACGCCGGCATACCCCCGGGCCCAAGTTACCGTCAGCGTCAGGTTGTACTGCCAGCCGCGGTTGAAACTGAGCGAGACATCGCTGGCGGCACCGCGGCCGGCTCGGGCCAAGGTAATCAGGATCGGCCGCGACCGCCGGTATCGAAGACGGCGGCGGGACGTGGTTTATCAGGTTGTTGAGCGCCGATATGCCATTTTCCCCGAGGATGGCGGTGAGTTGACCATTCCGCCCCTGTTGTTTCAGGCGGTTGGCATTGACGATAACCGCCATTTCCACCCCGACGGTTCTTTTTTTGATCGCTTTCCCCTCCCTGTCCGCCGGCTGCGGATCCGCAGCCGGGAATTGCGGCTTGTTTTGACCCCCGTGCCGGCTGCTTATACCGGCAAGATATGGCTGCCGGCCCGGGCACTGGCCATCAGGGAGGACAAGACGCTGCCTCGGGAACTCGAGGTGGGAAAGCCGCTGACCCGGACCATCCGCATTGAGGCTTTGGGGCTGATGGCCGAGCAACTGCCGGAGATCGGGGGCGAAGCTCCGCCTGGCTGCAGAGTTTATTGTGACCGGCCGGAACTGGAAAACCAGGTTAACAATGGTAATTATCTGCGGGCGGTTAAACGTCAAGCGCTTGCTTACCTTCCGTTGCGGGCCGGAACCTTGACCCTGCCGGCTGTTGTCATCGACTGGTGGGATGTGGTGCGCAACCGGCAGCGTAAAGCCCTGTTGCCGGCCCGCAAAATCAAGGTGGTGGCGAGACCCGGATCGCCGGGAGGGAGCGGGAGCCAGGGTGATATCTCGGCGGCCAAAGCCAGCACCGCCGGCAAGATGCCAGATAGCGGACGGGGACCGGGAAAGCCGGCACTACCGGCAAAACCGGTTGTGCCGCCGCGATTGGCGGCGGTCCGGGCCTGGCCGCTGGTCGGCGCCGTGTTGCTGTTGGCCTGGCTGGCTGCCGTCTGGTGCTGGCGGCAAGCCGTCCGGCGAATGGGCGCCGGACGGGAAAAACGGGAGAGAGCAACGGTCGCGCTGTCGGTCACCGCCGCTCGCCGGCGGGTAAAAAACTCTTGTTTGGCCAACGATCCCCGTTTAACCCAACGGGCAATCCTCGCCTGGGCCGCGACTGCCTGGCCCGAGAACCCACCGACCAATTTACAGAAGCTGGCGGCTGAGTTGCGGAATGCCGGGTTGGTG
>JAFDMG010000080.1 GCA_019306045.1 Deltaproteobacteria bacterium
CATGGTCATCCTGACCCGCAATGAAGCCGGCAAATACGCCCTGGAAATGATCCACTAGCCCGGCGCCCTGCTGTGGCCGCCGCCCGGTCCCGGGCCCCCGGCCGCTGCCGCCGGCAGATTCCACTCTGACCCGGCGCCGCCGATTATTATCCCCTTAGCCTGTTTTTACCGCTTAAGATGCGGCGCCGATTTGCCGATACCGGTAAAGATGATGGTCTCGCCAGCAGACGGCCAGGGGCCGGCAAAACAGGCCAGCCCGGCAACCCGAGATTCATGATGGAAAAAATGAAGAAAAAAAACACGGCTTCCACCTCCCCGCCAGGCGGGCCGGGACCGGTTTTCCGGCCCTGGGGCTCCTACGAAGTGCTGGCGGCCGGCGAGGGTTACCAGGTCAAGCGCATCATTGCCACCGCAGTGAACACTGGGTCGTTGTCATCGGCCCGGCGACGGTCACCATCGACGACCGGGAAGAAGTGTTCACCACCGGCCAGTACGTCTACATCCCCCGGACGGCCAGGCACCGGCTGGCCAACGCCACCGACGAACCGATCACCGTTATCGAAGTTCAGCAGGGGGACTACCTGGGAGAGGACGACATTGTCCGGCTGGCCGACGATTACCAGCGGTCGTAGGAATTCACCATGAAGCCCACATGGCGCCCATAATCACTGCCAATGAGCCATACCCCTGATACCAGCCTGCAGGTGGTGATTCTCGCCGGCGGCTCCGGCACCCGCTTCTGGCCCCTGAGCCGCCATCAGCGACCCAAGCAGCTGCTGCCCCTGGTGGGCAGCCGGACAACCCTGGAGTTGACCGTCGAGCGCCTGCTGCCCCTGGTGCCGGCAACGCGGATGACGGTGATCACCAACCGCGCCCAGGCCCCGGCAGTGGCCGAACTGCTGGCCCCGTGGCTCGGACCCGGGCAGATCATCGCCGAACCGCGCGGCCGCAACACGGCGCCGGCCATCGCCCTGGCCGCCCGGCTGCTGGTCCGGGAGGGCGGCGCCGGCACGATGCTGGTCTGCCCGGCGGATCATTACATCGGCGCCGCCGATATCTTCCGGGAAACCCTGGCCACCGCTGCCCGGGTGGCGGCCGCCGGCTGGCTGGTCACCCTGGGCATCACCCCCAGCCGCCCGGAAACCGGCTACGGCTACATCCAGGCCGGCGAGCCGCTGCCGGCCGGCGACTGGCCGGCGGAGACGGCCAGGAAAGTGGCCCGTTTCGTGGAAAAACCCGACCGGCAGCGGGCCAGTGAATACCTGGCCGCCGGCAACTTTTACTGGAACAGCGGCATTTTTCTCTGGCGTCCCGAAGTCATCCTGGACGAGATCAGCCGGCACCTGCCCGGCATCGCCGCCTGTCTGGATGAGTTCGACCGGCGGCGGGCCCAGGACGGCCTGGACGAGGCCCTGAACGGCTATTTCGCCGCCGTGGAGGCAATCTCCATCGACTACGGCGTCCTGGAAAAATCCTCCCGGGTGGCGGTGATTCCCGGCAACTTTGCCTGGAGCGATCTCGGCAGCTGGGACGCCCTCGACGAGCTGGGCCTGCGGCCCGCCGGCCTGGAAAGTGAAACCATCGCCGTCGAAGCAGCCAACAACGCCGTTTTCAGCGACAAGCCGACTGCCCTGGTGGGGGTAAAGGATCTGCTGGTGGTCGACACTCCCGACGCCCTGCTCATCTGCCGCAAGGGCCGGTCGCAGCAGGTCCGGGAGGTGGTGGCCCGCCTGCAGGAGCAGGGCAGGGAGGATCTCCTCTGATGAAAATCAATCCGCATATTTTCCGCAAAAACGACATCCGCGGCCACGCCGACCGCGACCTCACCGACGCCGCCGTCGAAACCATCGGCGAAACCCTCGGGGTGATCATCAACGAGGAGTACGGCCGCGACGACGGCCAGGCGGTGACCATTACCGTCGGCCGCGACATGCGCCTCCACTCGCCGCGCATCGCCGCCGCCCTCATCCGCGGCCTGCGCAGCCAGGGCATCAACGTCAAAGATCTGGGCATGTGTCCGACGCCGGTGAGCTACTTCTCCCAGGCAACCATTGAGGAGGTCACCGGCAGCATCATGGTCACCGGCAGCCACAATCCGCCGGAATTCAACGGTTTGAAAATTACCCTCAACGGCCGCAGCGTCATCGAGGAGCTGATCCAGCAGCTGCGGGAAAAAGTGTACGAAGCCCCCGCCTTCCCGCCGGCGGCGGCCACCGGCACCTACGACCATCTGGAACTGCTGCCCGTTTACCTGGATTACCTGGCCGACCAGTTCCACCAGCTGCTGCTTTTCAACCGGCAGCACAACTCCCCCATCAAGGTGATTGCCGACGCCGGCAACGGTACCGCCGGCCTGGTGCTGCCGGACCTTTTCTCGCGGCTGGGCTTTGATTTCAGCTGCCTCTACTGTGAACCGGACGGCACCCTGCCCCATCACCATCCCGACCCGACCGTGGAGGCTAACCTGGTGGACCTGCAGCAAAAAGTCAAAGAGGAAGGGGCCCACCTGGGGGTGGCCTACGACGGTGACGCCGACCGCCTGGGGGTGGTGGACGACCACGGCCGGATCATCTGGGGGGATCAGCTGCTGATCATTTTTGCCGCCGAGATCCTCAAGAAACACCCGGACGCCGCCATCGTCGCCGACGTCAAGTGCTCCCAGACCCTGTTCGACGCCATCGAGCGCATGGGGGGGCGGCCGATCATGTGGAAGACCGGCCATTCACTGATCAAGCGGAAAATGAAAGAGGAAAACGCCCTGCTGGCGGGGGAGATGAGCGGCCACATCTTTTTCGCCCACCGCTATTTCGGCTATGACGATGCCATTTACGCCACCCTGCGGCTGCTGGAGATCATGGCCGCCAAGGGCCGGATCGTCCACGACTACCATCTTTCCGAGGTGGCCGGCTTTCTGCCCACCCTGTGCAACACCCCGGAGCTGCGCCACGACTGCCCGGACGAAATCAAGTTCGCCGTCGTCGAGCGGCTCCGGGAGCAGCTTTTCCAGTGCCGCGAAGACAGCCATGGCTGTCACTGCCCGGAAATCAGCAAGATCATCACCATCGACGGGGTGCGGGTCGTCTTTGCCAACGGCGGCTGGGCCCTGGTCCGGGCGAGCAACACCCAGCCGGTGCTGGTTCTCCGCTTCGAGGCCGAAAACCAGAAGACCCTGACCATGATGCAGAAATTTATCCGCCACCAGCTGAAGCTGGCCCGCAGCGCGGTGGAGAAGGAAGCCTCCTGAGCGCCTCGGGCAGCCGGTGGATGGTGTCGACAACCACCTCTCCCCCCAGGCAGCCGTCCCTCTTTTCTCCCTCCCCGTCCCGTACCAGGACGGTCCGCAGCCCCAGGGCCCGGGCCGGCTCCAGGTTGGCCGGCAGATCGTCCACCATCAACCCCCTTGCCGCCGGCCGGCCCACCCCGGTCAGCACCTGCCGGTAAACCGCCGGCAGAGGCTTGGGTTGCCACCGCAGGCGGATGATGTCGTAAATCCCGACGAAGAAATCCGCCACCCCCAGGTGGGTCAGCACCCGCAGGCAGTGGTCCCGGGAAGCATTGGAAAAGATATACTTCTCCCCCGGCAGGGCCGCCAGCAGGCGGGGCAGCTCCTCGTCCGGAGGAATCAGCTCTTCGATCGGTACATCGTGGACGTAGGCCAGGTAGTGTTCCGGGTCGACCCGGTGGTGGCGGATGAGCCCGGAAAGGGTGGTGCCGTAGGTCTCCAGGTAGTGGCGCCGCACCCGGTCGACGGCGGCCGGCGGCAGGCCCACCTCCTCGGCCAGGTAGCGGTTGATGCGCCGGTCAACATGGTCGAAGAGACCGCTGCGGCGGGGATAGAGGGTGTTGTCCAGGTCAAAAAGAATGAAATCGATAGGCGGCATTTGGCGGTCGTGGTCCCGATAGGTTTGCCAGCCGGAAATCCGGCTTCCGGACAGCTTTACGATGTTGCCGCTTTCAGGTCAAGACGTTTTCTCCCGGCCGGCGATTTTCCTCTGCTCTCCGGCTGGCGGCCACCGACGACGGCGGTTGACAACGGCACCGGCAGCCGCTAAGCTCCTTTATAAGGAGAACCGACCGCCGCCGGCAACCCGCCGGCGGTGGCTGACGATCAAACCGCAACCGCAAGGTGGCCATGAAATTCGGTGCCCGCAGCTTAATCGTTTCCCTGCTCTGCCTGGCGGCCGCCCTGGCAGTGGGACTGTATTGCCATTCCGGCGGCGCCCCGGACCGCCACTGCCGCTGTCAGCCGGCGGTCAGTCAGCGGCCATCCCGGGAAAACACCCGGCCCATACCCCAGCCGACCGGCGGCGGCCGGCGGCCGGCAGCCGGGGCCGCGACGGCTGCCGCGGCCAAATCCCCGTGGCCGCTCCCGGCCAGTGTCGATGGTCCGACGGTAATCAGCAACGAATGGCAGCTGCGTTTCGCCAGCCGGGAGGCAATGGCAAAATTCCTGGAGCAGGCCGGCGGCCGACCAGGGGCAGCCATCATTGACTACGACGACACCCTGCTCAGCGTCAGGATAAAAGTCGGCAGCCGGGAAGTTCTGGCCCGCCTGGAGCGGCAGCTGGACAGCCGTCCCCTGGCCATCAGTCCCAACCACCGTTTTTCCCTGCCGGCCACCACCGTCTCCCCCGCCGACCTCCCGGTCCGGGCCAGCTACCGGCCCTACGGCGGCCAGGCGCTGGCCGGCCTTGGCATCCGGGAAGGCAGCAACGGCGACTGGGGACGGGGCGTTACCGTGGCCCTGATCGACACCGGCATCCGCAACCCGGAGCTGTTCGCCGCCGGCCAGGTGGCCGCCATCGATCTGCTGGCAGACGACAACGGGGATGAAGACGCCACTGCCGCCGCCTGGCACGGCACGGCCATGGCCTCGATCATCGGCAGCCAGGACGAACGGCTGCCCGGGGTGGCCCCGGCCGTCTCCCTGCTGGACATCAGGGCTCTCGACGACCAGGGCCGGGGTGACGGTTTCACCCTCGCCAGGGGAATCATCACGGCCGTCGACAATGGCGCCGACATCATCAATCTCAGCGTCGGCGGCCTCGACGACGACCTGGCCCTGCGCCTGGCGATCGACTACGCCCAGGAAAACGGGGTCACGGTGGTAGCCGCCGCCGGCAACGAAGGCGCGGGGCAGCTGGATTACCCGGCCCGCTACCCCGGCGTCGTCGCCGTCGGCGCCGTGGACGCCGCCGGCCAGCACCCGGATTTCTCCAACTCCGGCGGGGAAATCGACCTGGCCGCCCCGGGGTACGGCGTTTATACCGCCCTGGGGAGCCAGCTTTACGCCCGCCTCAACGGCACTTCGGCGGCGGCCGCCTTCGTTTCCGGGGCCATCGCCGGCGTCATGTCGGAAGAAGGACTCGACGCCCCGGCGGCCACCGGCCTGGTAATCTGTTTCGCCGTCGACCTGGGGCACCCCGGCCGCGATTTTTCCTTCGGCATCGGCCTGGTAAACCTGGACCGCATTCGAGACCGCTTCACCGCTTACGACGACCTGGCGACGGCCGGCTATTTCTGGCAGCCGCCCGCATCAGCGGCGGCCGATCGGCCGGCAAACCCCCGGCTGGCCGTCTCGGTACAGAACCGGGGCACCACCGACATTTGGGACGTGGACGTGGTCGTGCGCATCAACGGCGCTGCGCGCCGCTACCGGCTGGATTCCCTGGCCCCGGGAGAAAGCCAAAGCATCACTACCGGCCTCAGCCTGGCAGAGCTGCAGCAGCTGGGCTCGGCGGCGGTCAAGGTGGCCGTCTCGGCGCCGGGAATCGACGACCGGCACCCGGAAAACAACCTCGCCGCCTTCTACCTCAGCCGCTGAACGACGGCTGCCGGCCGCCCCACGCATTACAAAACTGAAACCAAGAATCCCAAACGGTCATCACTGCGGCGGCAAAAATTCACGGCCCCGAGGGCATCCCGCTGATTTGACTGGCCTTATTTTTTTACGGCTGCTGGCACCAAATTTGCGTTTCTTCAAGGCAGGGGTAAGAAAAAGCCGGTGCCCGGCACCGGTCAAAGGTGAATTCCTCTCTCCCCCCTCCTTTCTCCCTCAGCAAGAAGGTCCGCAAGACCGGGTGGTCATGCGGACCTTCTTGCGTTCGCCGCCGGAAAAATCATGCATCCAGGGCGGCCAGCCGGGCATCGACCTCTGCCTGCAGCGCGGCCACCTGGGACGCGGTCAGGTGGCGGAAACGGCCCTGGGCGCGAAAATACTCCGCCACCGGCCGCGGCTTCTCCGGCTGCCAGGTCGGCCGCAGCCGCCCCTGGTCGTCCATCTCCAGCAAGGGAAAGATGCCGCATTCCACCGCCAGCCGGGAAACCTGGAGGGCCGCCGAGGAATCGATCTTCCAACCCGGGGGACAGGCGGAAAGCAGGTGCAGGAAGCGGAAGCCCTTCACCGCCGCCGCCCGGGAGAACTTGGCCAGGAAATCCTCGGGATAGGCGATGGTCGCCGTCGCCAGGTAAGCGGGCCGGTGGGCCTTGACAATGGCCACGATGTCCTTCTTGTCGTAGTTGAAATCCTTGCCGGCCGGGGTGGTGGTCGTCCAGGCCCCCTTCGGGGTTGCCGAGGAGCGCTGGATGCCGGTGTTCATGTAGGCTTCGTTGTCGTAGCAGACGTAGATAAAGTCCTCCCGGCGCTCGGCGGCCCCGGACAGGGCCTGGAGGCCGATGTCGAAAGTACCGCCGTCGCCGGCCCAGACCATAACCTGGACGTCCTCCTTGCCCTGGGCCAGCAGGGCCCGCCGCACCCCCGAAGCGCAGGCCGCCGCGGTGGCAAAGGGCACGTGCAGCAGGGGCACCGACAGGGCGGTGGTCGGAAAACCGCCGGCGATAATCGACCAGCAGCAGGCCGGCAGGACGACGATGGTCTGCTCCCCCAGGACCTTGAGGGCATGGCGCATGCTGAGAGCGGCCCCGCAGCCGGGGCAGGCCATGTGGCCGCTGTTGAGATATTCCAGGGTGGTTACCTTCCACAACATGGGCGACATCCTTCCATCGAGCTTGTATGTTCAGGCTCCGCCTTTTCCTAGGCGAGCCAGATGCTGTCCGTGGCCGACAGGCCGGCGGCCCGGCGGGCAATGGCCTCCAGGGTTTCCGGGAAAACCTCCCGGCCGCCCAAACTGACGATAACGTCATTGACCACCGGGGCGTCCGGCTGCCGGTAAAGGGCGGCCCGCAGTTCCTGGGCCAGGGTGCCGCCGGCGCCGTAGGAAAGGGCCCGGTTGAGCACCACCAGCTGCTTTTTCCCC
>JAFDMG010000081.1 GCA_019306045.1 Deltaproteobacteria bacterium
CAGGGGGCGGCTTTTTACCATGACGACCGCCTGGTGGCCGGCGGCTGGATCGCCTGAAAATGAAATACAAGTGCGTCACCCTGGGCTGCAAGCTGAATTATTACGAGAGCTGCGGCCTGGACGAGGCCCTGGCCGCCCGGGGCCTCGTTCCGGTTGGGGATGGCGGCCCGGCCGACGTGGTGCTGGTCAACAGCTGCGCCGTGACTTCCCGGGCCGGCATGCAGAGCCGCCAGCGGCTGCGCAAGGAGATCCGGGAAAACCCCGGGGCCCTGGTATTGATCACCGGCTGCTACGCCCAGTACGACCCGGCGGGGTGCGCCGCCATTGAGGGGGTGGCGGCGGTGGTCGGCAACCCGGGCAAAGCGGCAATTCCCGCCTGGGTGGCCGCCCATGCCGGCCGCCCGCCCCGGGAGCCGGCAATTTTCGGCCTCGACGGCAGCCTGCCGGTGACCGCCCTGCGGGCGGCCGCTTTCCGGGGCCGCAGCCGGGCCCTGCTCAAGATCCAGGACGGCTGCAACTCTTTCTGCAGCTATTGCATCATTCCCTACCTGCGGCAGCGCTCCCGCAGCCTGTCCCCGGATGTCGTCCTGGAAGAGGCCGGGAAACTGGCCGCCGCCGGCTACGGCGAGCTGGTGCTGACCGGCGTTCACCTGGGCCAGTACGGTCTCGACCTGCGGCCGGCCACCGACCTGACCGCCCTGCTGCGGCGCCTGGACCGCCTGCCGGCGCTGTCGCGCCTGCGGCTCGGCTCTTTGCAGCCGCCGGAGATTACCGCCGGCATCATCGACCTGCTGGTTGACGAGAACTCCTGCGTCTGCGAGCATCTGCATCTATCCCTGCAGTCGCTGGTTGACCGGGTCCTGGAGGCCATGGGCCGCCAATACCGCCAGCGGCAGGTAATTGCCCTGGTGGAGGCAATCAAGCGGCGGCATCCCCGGGTGACCCTGGGCGCCGATCTGATCGTCGGTTTTCCCGCCGCCGGCCGCGACGATTTCCGGGACACCTGCCGGCTGCTGGCCGATTTGCCGCTGGACTATCTCCATGTTTTTCCCTATTCGCCCCGGCCGGGCACCAAGGCGGCGGGCTGGCCGGCGGCGGCCGGCGACGGCGAAATCAGGGAAAGGGTGGCGGCAATTCAGGAACTGGGAGCGGCAATGAGAGAGCGGTGCTATGCCGCCAACGTCGGGGTCGAGCACGAGGTGCTCCTGGAAAAGCCGGTGGCCGCGGCCGGGAAGGAGCCGGTCTGGACGGGGCACAGCCGCAACTATCTCCAGGTGCGGGTTGCCTTGTCTTCCCCGGAAGCCCGGGTGCTGCGGGCCGGCGACTGCTGCCGGGTGACGACCACCGGCGCTGAACCGGGCCGCTGGCTGCGGGCGAAAAAATAGGTGACAAGTCGATTTTTATATGATACTAAAATAATATTGTTAATAAACTATATGACGAGCGAGGTGAAAAAATGATCAGCAAATCGACTCCCATCCGTGACCTGTTGACCAAATACCCCAAGGCGGCGGAAGTCTTCGCCAGCAAGGGTCTGGGCTGTCTGGGCTGTTCGGCGGCCATGTTTGAGACCATTGAGGAGGGGGCCCTGGCCCATGGCCTGGATCCCGACCGCCTGGTGGATGAAATGAATGCCGCTCTGGGGGAATGAAGGCGGCGAAGGAACGTTTGGACGTCCTGCTGGTGCGGCGGGGGCTGGCGGCCAGCCGGGAGCGGGCCCGGGCCCTGATCCTGGCCGGCCGGGTGGTTTGTGACCACCACCTGGTTGACAAGGCCGGGCACCGGGTGCCGGTGGACGCCGACATCCGCCTCAAGGGCGAGGATATTCCCTATGTCAGCCGGGGCGGGGTCAAGCTGGCCGCCGCCCTGGAGTGTTTCGCCGTCGATCCCGCCGGCCGCGTCGCCCTCGACGTCGGGGCCTCCACCGGCGGCTTCACCCACTGCCTGCTGCAGCGCGGCGCCCGGCGGGTGTACGCCGTTGATGTCGGCTACGGCCAGCTGGCCTGGGAACTGGCCCGGGACCCGCGGGTGGTGGTCATGGACCGGACCAATATCCGCCAACTGACCCCGGAGGCACTGTCGGAACCGCCGGAGCTGGTGGTCATCGACGTTTCCTTCATCTCCCTGAACAAGGTGCTGCCGGTGATTGCCGGTCTGACCGCCGGCGGGACGCCGGTGATTGCCCTGTTCAAGCCCCAGTTCGAAGTCGGCCGCGCCCAGGTCGGCAAGGGCGGCATTGTCCGCGACCCGGAAGTTCGCCGGCAGGCCCTGGAGAGCTTTGCCGCCGCGGCTCCCTCCCTGGGATTTGCCGTCCTCCAGACCATGACTTCCCCCATTCGCGGCCAGAAAGGCAACGAGGAATTCCTGCTTTTCCTCCGCCGCCGGTGACGGCCGGCCGGCATCTCCCTTCCTGCTTAAATCTTTCTTAATGCAGAATCTGGCTGAGAAACAGCTTGGTTCTTTCATGCTCCGGGTGGTCGAAAAACTCGTCCGGCGTATTTTCCTCGACGATGCGGCCCTCGTCCATGAACAGCACCCGGTGGGCGACGCTCTTGGCGAACCCCATTTCGTGGGTGACGACGATCATGGTCATTCCTTCGTGGGCCAGGCTGATCATCACGTCCAGCACTTCCTTGACCATTTCCGGGTCGAGGGCCGAGGTGGGTTCGTCGAAGAGCATCACCTTCGGCTTCATGCACAGGCTCCGGGCGATGGCCACCCGCTGCTGCTGGCCGCCGGATAGCTGCCCCGGAAACTTTTTCGCCTGCTCGGCGATGTGCACCTTTTCCAGGAAGTACATGGCAATCTCTTCCGCTTCCCGGCGCGGCATCTTTTTCACCCAGATCGGCCCGAGGGTCAGGTTGTCGAGAATGGTGAGGTGGGGAAAGAGGTTGAAATGCTGGAAAACCATGCCCACCTCTTCCCGGATTTTCTCGATGTTTTTCAGGTTGTTGCTCAGTTCGATGCCGTCGACGATGATCTGCCCCCGCTGGTGTTCCTCAAGGCGGTTGATGCAGCGGATCATCGTCGATTTGCCCGATCCCGAGGGGCCGCAGACGACGATGCGCTCGCCGGCCGCCACCTCCAGGTTGATGCCCCGGAGCACGTGGAACTCTCCAAACCATTTGTGCAGGTCGATGATCTTGATGATCTGCCGCGCTTCCTCCGCCGCGGCCGGCGATGGGTTCTGCCCGGAATTGCTCATGGTTTCTTTACCCCCGGTTCAAGTCAAGTGGGTCATGTGGTTCGGGTTCAGGTTTGCAGTTCCTTTTCCAGCTTCCGGCTCCAGGTGGACATGAAATAGCAGCAGATAAAGTAGACCAGGGCCAGGAACAGGTAGGCCTCGGTGGAAAATCCCATCCACTCGGGGTTGGAAAGGGTGGACTGGGTGGTTTTGAGGATGTCGTACAGGGCGATGATGACCACCAGCGAGGTGTCCTTGAAGGCCGAGATCAGGATGCTGACCGTCGGCGGGATGACGATTTTCAGGGCCTGGGGCAGGACGATCAGCCGCATGGTCTGCCAGTAGTTGAGCCCCAGGGACTCGGCGGCCTCGTACTGGCCCTTGGGGATTGCCTGCAGGCCGCCGCGAACCACCTCGGCGACGTAGGCGGCGGTGAACATGATGATCGCCACCTGGGCCCGGATGATCTTGTTGATGGTTACCCCCTCGGGCAGGAAAAGGGGGAAGATGATTGCCGACATGAACAGCAGGCTGATCAGGGGCACGCCGCGGATCATCTCGATGTAAACGATGGTCAGGTAGCGGATGGCCGGCATCCGCGACTGGCGTCCCAAGGCCAGGATTACCCCCAGGGGGTAGGCCGCCGTCAGGCCGAAGACCGAGAGAATCAGGGTCAGGGGCAGGCCGCCCCACTGGCCGCTGTCCACCGCCGGCAGCCCGAAGAGCCCGCCTTTCATCAGCAGGCCCATCACCACCAGGCCCGCCAGCCAGGCAAAGCCCAGGTATTTCGACCACCAGCGGCGGTTGCGGGAAACCAGCAGCAGGGCAAAGAGCAGCATCATGGCCAGCAGCGGCCGCCACTGTTCGGTGGGCGGATAGAAG
This sequence comes from Deltaproteobacteria bacterium, assembly GCA_019306045.1. Lineage (GTDB taxonomy): Bacteria > Desulfobacterota > Anaeroferrophillalia > Anaeroferrophillales > Anaeroferrophillaceae > JAFDMG01. The sequence continues at coordinate 4,067 of JAFDMG010000081.1, forward strand.
CCGAACATGATGAAGCGGATGTTGGCGTGGATGATCGACCAGCAGGCCCCTTTTGACTGGTGGCAGGCGGCGCCGGTGGTGTTCCAGTTGCCGTTGATGACCGCCCAGTCAATGAACGGCGGGACGACCTTGACCAGCAGGTAGAGAGTCGCCAGGGTCAGGAGCGAGTTGTACCAGTTGTTGAACAGCTTGCTCCTGATCCAGCCGAGGACGCCGATGCTGGTGACCGGCGGCTTCAGGTCCGTGAACTCCTCGATCGGTTCGTAAACAGTCATCGCCGCCTACCTCTCCACCAGTTTGGCCTTCTTGTTGTACCAGTTCATGAAGACCGAGGTGGTCAGGCTGAAAATCAGGTAAACCGCCATGATCAGGGCGATGCCCTCCATGGCCTGGCCGGTCTGGTTGATGGTGGTGTTGGTCACCGAGACGAAATCGGGGTAGCCGATGGCCACCGCCAGGGAGCTGTTCTTGGTCAGGTTGAGCATCTGGCTGGTCAGCGGCGGGATGATCACCCGCATGGCCTGGGGCAGGATAACCAGGTTGAGAATCTGTCCCGGCCGCAGGCCGAGGGACATGGCCGCCTCGGTCTGCCCGTGGCTGACCGCCTGGATGCCGGCCCGGACCACCTCGGCGACAAAGGCGGAGGTGTAGAGCACCAGGCCCAGCAGCAGGGCGGTGAACTCGGGCGAAATGTTGCGCCCGCCGACGAAATTGAAGCCCCGGAGGACGGGAACATCCATCTTGGTCGGGGCGCCGCCGGCCAGCCAGGTGAGCAGGGGCAGGAGGACGAGCAGCAGCAGGGAAACCCGGAAAACGGGAAAGTAGCGGCCGGTTTTTTCCTGCCGCCGGCGCGCCCAGCGGCGCAGAAGATAGCTGCCCAGGCAGGCTGCCAGGAAAGCGGCGCCCATCCAGGCATGGATCGGATCGGGCGCCGGCACCGCAAACACCAGGCCGCGGTTGCTGATAAAAACCCCGCGCAGGACCCTGATGGCCTGCCGGGGCGGGGGAAAGAACTGGTAAAAGATGCCGTACCAGAAAAAAAGCTGCAGCAGGACCGGGATGTCCTGCAGGACCTCGATGTAAATGGCGGCGATCTTGGAGATCAGCCAGTTGCTGGACAGGCGGGCGATGCCCACCAGGGTGCCCAGGATGACCGTCAGGATGATGCCGATAAAGGAAACCTTGAGGGTGTTGAGAACGCCGACCAGCAGAGCCCGGCCGTAGGTGTCGGCGGCCGAGTAGCTGATCATCGACTCGCCGATTTCGAAAGAGGCCTCCTTGCCCAGGAACCCGAAGCCGGAGGCGATGTTCTGGCGCTTGAGGTTGGCGGTGGTGTTGGCAAAGAGGTAGTAGCCCACCAGGAGCACCACCGCCAGGGCCAGCAGCTGGAAAATGATGGCCCGCTTTTCCGGGTCGTGCCAGAAAGACGTCCTGGTTGTCGACGGGGTCTCTTTTGCCGTCATCGGTCCTCGTGGTTGCCGCCCGCGGATTGCCAGGATAAAGGGGCCGGCCCCGGCGGCCGGCCGGACAAAAAAGGGGACAGAGCCCTGCTGGTTTTCCCGGGATGTCCCCTGTGGTCTAGAAGGTTCGGTTTACTTGAACGGGGGTGAGTACATCAGGCCGCCCTGGGTCCACAAGGCGTTGAGGCCCCGCTTCAGGCCCAGCTTGGTGTTGACCCCGACGTTGCGCTCAAAAACCTCGCCGTAGTTGCCCACCTGCTTGATGATGTTGTAGGCGAATTTTTCGTCCAGTCCCAGGGATTTGCCGTTGCCCTTGATAACCCCGAGAAAGCGCTGCACTTTCGGGTTTTTGCTTTTCAGCATTTCGTCAACGTTTTTCGAGGTAATGCCCAGTTCCTCGGCGTCGATCATCGCCAAAACGGCGTAGTCGACGATGTCGCGCCACTGGTCGTCGCCGTGGCGGACGGCCGGCGCCAGCGGCTCCTTGGAGATGATTTCCGGCAGGATGACATACTCACTCGGGTTGGGGGAAACCGCCCGGGTGCCGGCCAGCTGGGAGGCGTCGGAAGTGAGCACGTCGCAGCGGCCGGCGAAGAAGGCCTTGGCCAGCTCGGCGGTCTGCTCGATGACCACCGGTTTCCATTTCATGCCGTTGGTGCGGAAGAAGTCAGCCACGTTCTGCTCGGTGGTGGTTCCGGGCAGGACGCAGACGGTGGCGCCGTCCAGTTCCTTGGCGCTCTTGACTCCCAGTTTCTTGGAGACCATGAAGCCCTGGCCGTCATAGTAGTTGACGGTGACGAAATTCAGCCCCATGGCGGTGTCGCGGCTCAGGGTGCGGGTGGCGTTCCGGCAGAGGACGTCGATCTCTCCCGACTGCAGGGCGGTGAAGCGCTGCACGGCGGTCAGGGGGATGAACTTGACCTTGCTGGCATCCCCGAAAACGGCCGCGGCGATGGCCCGGCCGGTATCCACGTCCAGTCCTTTCCAGACCCCCTTGGCGTCCGGCTGGCCGAAGCCGAAAAGGCTGCCGTTGACGCCCACGGTAACGTAACCCTTGGCCCGCACGGCGTTCAGGGTCTCCCCGGCCCAGGAAGTCATGGCCGGCAGGGTAACCAGGATCAGCATGACCGCCAGGGCGGCAATTTTCTTTCTCGTTGTCATTCTTTCCTCCTCGTGATGTGGTGGTGAGTTTTTCTAAAAACTGTTTTATTGACGATGGGGGGAAAATAACACAATCGTCCCGGCAATTGCAAGCGCTGCCTGCCGCCCGGGCGGATTATTCCGCCGTCATGCTGATGGCTCCCTTGGGGCAGACCCAGGCGCAGATGCCGCACCCCTTGCAGTAGTCGTAATCAATGACCAGCAGCCCGGTGTCCGGGTCGCGGGAAATGCAGAGGTCGGGACACAGCCAGCGGCAGAGGTCGCAGCCCGTGCAGGGGTGATTG
>JAFDMG010000082.1 GCA_019306045.1 Deltaproteobacteria bacterium
CGGCCGGGAAATCCCCGGCAGCCGCGCCGCCGCAGGCGCCGTTGGCGCCGGCAGCCGGACTGGACGAGGAATCCCTGGCCAGTGCCCCGGCGGCGGTCAACCGCCCGCCGCTGCTTCGGCGCCGGGCGATCATCTTTCCCAGCTACGTCACCGTCACCCAGCCCCAGGTAGTCAGCCAGCTGAGCCTGGAACTGGAACAGCAGCTGCCCCTGCAGCTGCTGCCCCCGGCCGTCATCCCGCCCCGGGAAGACAGCTGGCAGACCAACGACCTGGAAACCCTGGGCAAACAGCTGCGGCGTTGGCTGCGGCAATCACCGGGCCTGCCGGCGGCCCAGTTTATCCTGGCGGTGACCACCAGGAAAGGCACCTCGCGGCCCTGCTACCGGGTCACCTTTTTCGACGCCCAGACAGCCGCCCCGGTGGGTTCTTTCTCCTTCTGCCGCCAGGGACGGCCCCGGGAGCGCTTCGTGCCCGCCAACCCGCAGCCGCTGGTGCACCTGGTCATGACCTCGCCCTGGTGGTGCACCGTCCGCCCCGGACCGACGGAAAAAACCGTTTACCTGACCGCCGGCCTGAAAAGCGGCCTGGCGGCCGGCAACCGGCTGCAGCTCCGCCGGCCGGCCACCCGGGTGATCGATCCGGTGAAAAAGATTCCCCTGGGATTTGCTTTCGGGGCGCCGCTGGCCGAGGCGGTGGTGGTCGACTTTTTCGGCCTGGACGGGGCAGTGGCCAATCTTGACCGGCCGCTGGCCAGACTCCCGGCCGGCTGCCTGGCCATTCTGGCGCCGCCGGCCCCGCTGAACCTGGCGGCACCGTCAACGGCCCCGGGCACCTCTCCGACTCCCGCCGGCATGGCCCCGGTCCCGGCGCCGCCGGCGGGAACGCCGCCACCGGCACCGGGCGGCGGCCAAACCAACAACCACCTTTAAGGAGGGAACCATGCGCTCCGACCTGATGAAAAAAGGTTTCGAACGGGCCCCGCACCGCTCGCTGTTCAAGGCGATGGGCTACACCGACGAAGAGCTGCGGCGGCCGCTGATCGGCGTCGTCAACGCCGCCAACGAGGTCATCCCCGGCCACATCCACCTGGACAAGGTGGCCGAGGCGGTCAAGGCCGGCATCCGCATGGCCGGCGGCACGCCAATGGAGTTTCCCACCATCGGCGTCTGCGACGGCATCGCCATGGGGCACCAGGGGATGAAGTATTCCCTCGGCTCCCGGGAGCTGATCGCCGACTCGGTGGAAGTGATGGCCACCGCCTATCCCTTCGACGGCCTGGTGCTGATCCCCAACTGCGACAAGATCGTCCCCGGGATGATTATGGCCGCCGCCCGCCTCGATATTCCCGCCTTGGTGGTCAGCGGCGGCGCCATGCTGGCCGGCCAGTGCGGCGGCCGCCCCGTCGATTTGATCACCGTTTTCGAGGGCATGGGCCGGCTGAAAATCGGCGAGATCGACGAGGAGGAACTGCTGGCCCTGGAAAACAGCGCCTGCCCCGGCGCCGGCTCCTGCAGCGGCATGTTCACCGCCAACTCGATGAACTGCCTCACCGAGGCCCTGGGCATCGCCCTGCCGGGCAACGGCACCATCCCGGCCATCGACGCCGCCCGCATCCGCCTGGCCAAGGACAGCGGCCGGCAGATCATGGAACTGGTAGCCAGGGGCATCACCTTCCGCCAGCTGCTGACCCGGGAGGCCTTTGACAACGCCATCGCCGTCGACATGGCCTTCGGCGGTTCCACCAACACCTCCCTGCACCTGCCGGCCATCGCCCACGAGGCCGGGGTCGCCATGCCGCTGACCAGTTTCAACGCCGTCAGCGAGAAAACACCGCATTTGTGCAACATGTCTCCCGGCGGTCCGCACCACATCGAGGACCTCTACCGCGCCGGCGGCGTCCAGGGAATCATGAAGGTGCTGGCCGACGGCGGCCTGCTGCACACCGGCTGCCTGACGGCCACCGGCAAGACCGTGGCCGAAAACCTGGAAGCGGCGGCGGTCAGCGACCCGGAAGTCATCCGCCCCCTGGACAATCCCTACCACCGCACCGGCGGCCTGGCGGTTCTCCAGGGCAACCTGGCCCCGGACGGCGCCGTGGTCAAACAGTCGGCGGTGGCCCCGGAAATGCTGGTCCACGAGGGCCCGGCCCGGGTCTTCAACGCCGAGGAAGAGGCCTTCGAGGCCATCATCAACCGGCAAATCAAGCCGGGCGAAGTAATCGTCATCCGCTACGAGGGACCCAGGGGCGGCCCGGGAATGCGGGAGATGCTCTCCCCCACCTCGGCCATCGCCGGCGTCGGCCTTGACAAGGAGGTGGCGCTGCTCACCGACGGCCGCTTTTCCGGCGGCACCCGGGGGGCGGCCATCGGCCACATCTCGCCGGAGGCCGCCGAGGGCGGCCTTATCGGCCTGGTGGAAGAAGGAGACCTGATTGCCATCGACATCCCCAACAAGACCCTGACCCTGAAGGTGGCCGAGGAAACCCTGGCCCGGCGGCGGGCCGCCTGGCAGCCCCTGCCGCCGAAAATCACCACCGGCTACATGGCCCGCTACGCCCGCCAGGTAACCTCGGCCAGCACCGGCGCCGTGTTCAAATAGCACCATGCGGACTTTCCTCGACTGCTATCCCTGTTTCCTGCGCCAGGTCCTGGCCACCCTGCGCCTGGTAACCGACGACGAGGCCGAGCAGAAAAGGATCCTCGACCTGGTGATGGCCCGGCTGCCCACCCTGCCCCTGGCGGCTTCGCCGCCGGAGATCGCCGAGGTCATCTACGGCCTGCTGGCCCGGGAGACCGGCATCGAGGACCCCTACCGGGAACTGAAAGCGGCCGCCAACCGCAGGGCCCTGGCTTCCCTGCCCGAGCTGGAGGCGCTGCTGGCCGCCGCCCCCGACCGGCTGCGCACCGCCGTGGCCCTGGCGGTGGCCGGCAACCTGATGGATCTCGGCGTCCAGCACGAGGGCTTCAAGGCCGCCGAGGAGATCGCCGCCCACCTGCCGCGGGAGTTCGCCATCGACGACGAACCGCTTTTCCGCCGGCGGCTGCAAACGGCGGCCAGCCTGCTGTATATCGGCGACAATGCCGGCGAAATCGTCGCCGACCGGCTGCTGCTGGCGGAGATCAGGCGGGAGCGGCCGGAACTGGAACTGACGTTTGTCGTCCGCGGCGGCCCGATTATCAACGACGTCACCATCGAGGACGCCCGCCAGGTAGGAATGGACGCCATTGCCGAAGTCATTGCCAGCGGCTGCCGGGCCCCGGCCCTGCTGCCGGGGAAGATGGGCGCGGCGGTGGAGCGCCGCTTCCGAACCGCCGACCTGGTGATCGCCAAGGGCCAGGGGAACTACGAGGCCCTCAGCCAGGAAAAGCGGCCGCTTTTCTTCCTGCTGCAGTGCAAGTGCCCGGTGGTCGGCCGGGACCTGGGGGTGGCGGTGGGCAGCGCCGTTTTCAAGGCCCACCGGGGAGCGTAAACGGCCGCGAAGGCTGCTCTTGACAAGGCCGCCCCGGGCGATTAAATTTCGCCCAGCAGCGGCCAAGCAACCTTGACAAAGGAGGGAAAACCATGTCCGATTGCCTGTTCTGCAAAATTGTGGCCGGGGAGATTCCCGCCGACATTGTTTACGAAAACGACCAGCTGATCGCTTTCAAGGACATCAACCCCAAGGCCCCGGTTCACCTGCTGATCGTCCCCCGGAAGCACTACCCGACCCTCAACGACATCCCCGACGAGGAGATGGACATCATCGCCGAGATCCACAAAGCGGTCAAGGTGCTGGCCAAAAAGTTCGGCGTCGCCGAGAGCGGCTACCGTACCCTGGTGAACACCAACAAGGAGGGCGGCCAGGTGATCTACCACGTCCATTACCACCTGATCGGCGGCCGCCAGCTGCGGGCCTAGGATCATGCCGGGCATCAACCGCACCGAAGCCTTTTACTGTTCCGACAGTCCCAGCCTGCTCTGGGAACTGACCATCTGCGAGTCGCTGGCCAACGGCGACTCGGGCTACGCCCGGGCCCTTAACCAGCCGGCCCCCTACGGCGAGCTGCTGGGGCGTTTCCTGCGGCAGCACACCTCCCTGCCGGCCGCCCCGGAACGGATCGTCGAGGTCGGCGGCGGCTACGGCTCCCTGATGGCCGGCCTGCTGACGGTGCTGGCGCCCCGGCAGGTAACCATGGTGGACATCTCCGCCTTTCTGCTGGCCCGGCAGCGGCAGCGGCTGGGGGAAGACGGCAACATCGCCTATGTCTGCGCCGACATCTTCGCCTACCTGGAAGATCTCGACGAGCCGGTGGACCTGCTGATTGCCAACGAGATCATTGCCGACCTGCCGACGATCACCGGCCTCACCCGGGAACAGCTGGCACCGCTGCTGCCCCGGGCCCGGGAGTTCCCGCCCCTGGAGCCGCTGGCCGCCGACCCCGGCGCCGAGCAGCTGCTGGCCGAGGCGGCCCGGCTGGTGGCCACTTACGACTTGGAAATCGACGACCAGCCGGAGCCGTTCAATCTCAACGTCGGCGGCCTGCAGCTGGTGGAAAAACTGGCGGCCCGGGAGATCAAACGGGTCTTCATCAGCGAACACGGCGCCGACACCGAGCTGCCCTACCCCTTTTCCCTGCTGCTGAAAAACTACCAGCGCTGGGACAAGAATCCCAAGCGCATCCAGCTCAAGGATCACGACGAATACACCATCAGGTTTGACCACCTGGCGGCGGTGGCCAGCCGCTGCGGCTACACCGTCGACAGCTGTCACATGATGGAGATGCTCGACGTGCGCTTTGACGACGAGATCAACTACCTGCTGACCACGGAAAAGCCCACCGACGAGGCCCAGGAGATTCTCCTGGAGTTCCTGGAGCACGTGGCGGAATACCAGGTCATGGTGCTCAGCCGCGACTGAGCGGCCAGCAGCCGGAACAAAAACAGGGGCGCCGGATACCGGCGCCCCTGCTGCTTTCGCGGGTGGCAAAAAACGCGCTCAGGAACGGGCCTTGCCGTAGCCCAGTTTTTCCACCGCCTCGGTGATTTCGTCGAGAATGGTGGGATCGTCGATGGTGGAGGGAATGCGGTATTCCTCGTTGTCGGCGATTTTGCGCATGGTGCCCCGGAGGATCTTGCCGGAACGGGTCTTCGGCAGCCGCTTGACGGCAATCGCCTGGCGGAAGCAGGCCACGGCGCCAATCTGGTCGCGGACCATCTGCACCAGTTCGGCGGCGATCTCGTCCGGATCCTTGGTCACCCCGGCCTTGAGGACGAAAAAGCCCACCGGCACCTGGCCCTTGAGGTTGTCGGCCACGCCGAGGACGGCGCACTCGGCCACGTCCGGGTGGGTAGCGACAATCTCTTCCATGCCGCCGGTGGAAAGCCGGTGGCCGGCGACGTTGATGACGTCGTCCACCCGGCCCATGATGTAGATGTAGCCTTCGCTGTCGATGTAGCCGCCGTCGCCGGTGAAGTAGTAGCCCGGAAACATGCTGACGTAGGACTCGACGAAGCGCTCATCCTGCTGCCAGAGGGTGGGCAGGCAGCCGGGAGGCAGCGGCAGCTTGATGGTGACGATACCCTCGGTGTCGGGCGGCAGCTCGTTGCCGTCGTTGTCGAGAATCTTGACGTTGTAGCCGGGCACTGCCTTGGTGGGGGAACCGGGCTTGATGGGGAACTGCTCGATGCCCATGCAGTTGGCGGCTATCGGCCAGCCGGTTTCCGTCTGCCACCAGTGGTCGATGACCGGCTTGTGCAGCAGGTCGGAAGCCCAATGGTAGGTGTCGGGATCAAGGCGTTCGCCGGCCAGGAAAAGGGCCTGGAAGTTGCTCAGGTCGTATTTCTTGAAGAATTCGCCGTTGGGATCCTCCTTCTTGATGGCCCGGAAGGCAGTGGGGGCGGTGAACAGCACCTTGACCCCGTGCTCGGCGATCACCCGCCAGAAGGCGCCGGCGTCGGGGGTGCCGACCGGCTTGCCTTCGTAAAGAATGGTGGTGCAGCCGAGGAAAAGAGGGGCATAGACAATGTAGGAGTGGCCGACAACCCAGCCGACGTCGGAAGCCGCCCAGTAGACGTCCCCGGGTTCGACGTTGTAGATGTAGCGCATGCTCCACTTGAGAGCCACGGCGTGGCCGCCGTTGTCCCGGACCACCCCCTTGGGAATGCCGGTGGTGCCGGAAGTGTAAAGGATGTAAAGGGGATCGGTGGCCGCCACCGTGGTGCAGCCCGCCGGCGTCGCCGCCGCCATCAGCTCGTCCCAGTCGTAGTCGTTGGCGCCCAGGGCGGCCTTGACCTGGGGCCGCTGCTTGATGATGCAGCCTTCCGGCTTGCTTTCGGCCAGCTCGATGGCCTTGTCGAGCAGGGGTTTATAGTCGATAACCTTGGTAAGCCCTTCCAGGCCGCAGGAAGCGCTGATGATCAGTTTCGGCTTGGCGTCATTGATGCGGATGGCCAGCTCGTTGGCGGCGAAGCCGCCGAAAACCACCGAGTGGATGGCGCCGAGGCGGGCGCAGGCCAGCATGGCGATCACCGCTTCGGGGATCATCGGCATGTAGATGATCACCGTGTCGCCCTTGCCGACTCCCTTGCCGGCGAGGACGCCGGCGAAGCGGGAAACCAGGTCCAGCATCTCCCGGTAGGTAAACTTTTTGATGGTGCCGGTCACCGGGCTGTCATAGATGAGGGCCACCTGGTCGGCGCGGCCGTTTTCCACGTGGTAGTCGAGGGCGTTGTAGCAGGTGTTCAACTCGCCGCCGACAAACCAGCGGTAGAATGGCTTGTTGCTGTCGTCGAGCACCTTGTCCCACTTTTTCACCCACTGGACATCCTCGGCCGCCTCGGCCCAGAAGCCGTTGGGGTCTTCAATCGAACGCCGGTAAATCTCGTCATACTTTCCCATCTTGTCCCCTCCATTTTTGAAAAACAAAAGCGAAAGCTGTCAGTCAGCGGCTGCCAGGCGGCCAGACGGCAACTGCCGCAGGGCGGCAGCCCGGCGCCGACCCGCGGCTTTCCCGGGTTAAAACAAGAATATAATCGTTAACCGCCACTGCCGGCGCCGCGGTTCCCGCCGGGCCGGCGCCAGCCGCAAATCAAGATTAAAATAAGACTTTATAAATAAACCATGGCACCATTTATGTCAAGGTTATTGGACTGTTCGGGGCACCAAACTTCGTGATATTTTTATCAATAAAAATGAATAATTACCCAGACTATCCTACTGAACGACGGTTCAGTAAAAAAATTTTTTACTTGACTTTTACCTACTGGTCTTATAGTAATTAATTCACGAGAAGACAAAAAACAACCATTTGTTTTACTAAAGTT